>CAZIBK010000153.1:0-3954 GCA_964537125.1 uncultured Oscillospiraceae bacterium | reverse complement strand
CCGCGCTTTAAGATTCCGTGCATATAAGCTATGGCGATTCCGTAGTTCACTATCGGAACGCCGCAGGCGACGGCTCTTGCCACGCGGCTTTGCATTTCCTTTTCGTTCAGCATACAGCCGCCGCAGTGTATTACGAGGGAAAAGCCGGACACATCCTCGGGAAATTCGCCGCCGGAGGTAAAGGCGTATTCTATCCTCGCGCCGCTGAATTTTTCTATCCAACCGGGCAGCTTTACCGTGCCTATGTCGTTACATTGGCGGTGATGGGTGCAGCCCTCGGAGATAAGCACCCTGTCTCCGTCCTTTAGCGCGGAAAGCTTTGCCGCGCCTTTTGTGAGCGTTTCCAAATTGCCCTTGTATCGGGCAAAGAGGATGGAAAAGGAGGTGAGGAGTACGTCCTCGGGAGTATCTGCGGCAACGCGTTCAAACGCCTGCGAGTCGGTAATGACCATTTTAGGCTTTTCGGCGAGAGCCGCAAGCGCTTCTTTAAGCTCGGTATCTTGGCACGCAATAAAGGTGCAGTGCGCGTCAAGAACATCGCGCATAGTCTGCTGCTGGGGCAGGATGAGCCTGCCCTTCGGCGCGGCGTCGTCAATAGGCATGACGAGAACAACAGTATCGCCGGGAGAAAGCAAATCGCCCACAATACGCCTTGTGCTTTTGAGGTTCTTTGCGAAGCTTCCGATTTTCTCTTTAAGCTCGTATATATTTTCCCCCGTGACGGCGCTGACATAAATCCCGCTGCTGCTTAAGGGAGGACGCGAGGCGATTTTATCCGCCTTGTTGTATGCGACTATATACGGAAGCTTCTTTTCCTCAAAGAGGGCGATAAGCTCCTTGTCGCTTTTTCCGAGACCCTTCAGGGAATCTACTATCAGCACCGCAATGTCGGTCTGTGCTAAAATGTTTTTTGCCTTCTTAACGCGGAGAAGCCCCAGCTCGCCCTCGTCGTCTATGCCGGGGGTGTCGATTATCACCACGGGTCCTAAGGGCAAAAGCTCCATTGCCTTTTTAACAGGGTCGGTGGTGGTGCCCATTACGGGGGAAACGACGGATAAATCCTGACCTGTCACGGCGTTTACCACGCTTGACTTTCCGGCGTTCCTCATGCCGAAAAAGCCTATGTGCAGTCTGTCGGCGGACGCGGTGCTGTTTAAGCTCATTTTTATGCCTCCTTAAAATCTGAAATCGCGGCGGTTGGAATTTTTGATGTCTTCAATATTCTGCGCGGCAATGCTGCGTACCTTTTCCTTGGGTATGCGCTTTAATTCCCTTTCAACCAATTCGTAGCCGATGCGCTTTGTTTCCTCGGAGGCGTAGTCCTCCAAATATTCGCTCAAGGTCATTAACGCGTTGGGATGGCAGCAGTTTAATATCTGCCCGCTCTTGCAAAGGCTCATGAAGCGGTCGCCGGTTCTGCCCTCGCGGTAACACGCGGTGCAGAAGGACGGAATATGTCCGTTTTCCATGAGCCAGCGGACTACCTCGTCAAGGGAGCGCTGATCGGACACGTCAAACTGCTCGGTGTCGTGCGGACGCTCCTCCTCGGTGTAGCCGCCGACAGAGGTGCGCGAGCCGCCGCTGACCTGAGAAATGCCCAGGCGCAGAAGCTTTGAACGGACGGCTTCCGTTTCGCGTGTGGAAATTATCATGCCCGTATAGGGGACCGCCAGACGTATGCAGGCGGTGATTTTCGCAAAGGTTTCATCGTCGATTCCGTTGTCAAAGGCGGAGGGGTCGATGTCGTCGGCGTGCTTTACACGGGGTACGCTTATAGTGTGGGGGCCTACGCCGTGTACCGCTTCCAAATGCTCCGCGTGCATGATAAGCCCGGCAAATTCATACTTGTACATTTCAAGCCCGAACAAAACGCCCAAGCCGACGTCGTCAATTCCGCCGTCCATGGCGCGATCCATCGCCTCTGTGTGATAGTCGTAGTCGTGCTTGGGACCCGTGGGATGAAGCTTTAGGTAGCTTTCCTTGTGATACGTCTCCTGAAAGAGAATGTATGTGCCTATTCCCGCTTCCTTAAGCCTTCTGTAATTTTCCACGGTGGTTGCGGCAATGTTCACGTTCACGCGGCGTATATCGCCGTTTTTGTGATGCACGCTGTAAATAGTCTTAATGCAGTCAAGGATGTATTCGATGGGGTTGTTGACGGGATCCTCGCCCGCCTCTATCGCAAGGCGCTTATGCCCCATGTCCTGAAGGGCGATTACCTCCGCCTTGACCTCCTCCTGAGTGAGCTTCTTTCTGGGAATGTGCTTGTTCTTCATGTGATAGGGGCAGTAAACACAGCCGTTGACGCAATAATTTGAAAGATAAAGCGGCGCGAAAATAACTATTCTGTTGCCGTAAAAGGCAAGCTTTATCTCCTCGGCAATCTCGTACATTTTTTCGACCTTTTCGGGGATTTCGCAGGCGAGAAGGACAGACGCCTCGCGGTGGGTCAGTCCCGAACAGACGCAGCCTGAGGCAGTCTTTCTCGGACGCGCCTTTTCCAAAATGGAATCGACAAGCTCCGCGTTGTTTTTGTTTTTCTCGGCATATTCAAGTGTTTCGAGGATTTCCCCGTCGTTTATAAATTCCTCTGCTTTGAGGGATTTGGGATCATATACAGCCATTTTTAATATTCTCCTTTTTTTATATCTCCCCTGTCGGTCACTATTTCATAGCCGACAGAGATCATTCTTTGGTTTAAGCAGTCCCTGCACTGAGCGGATTCCTCCCCGGTGCAGATTTTATTGTCGTAAAGCTCGTACTTTTTGCGGACGCCTACCGGCGACAGATTCGGCATAACTACGTTTGCGCCCGACTGTATGCCCTTTTCGCGCCCTGCGGGATGGATGGTTCCCAGCGCCGTTGTGGCGGGCAGAAGCACGGGCGGATATATAAGGCGTATGATTGAAAGAAGATAGCACGTCTTTTCCGCCGTCCCCGCGGGGAAGGAGGAAAAGGGGGTTTCCTTATGCGGGATAAAGGGGCCTATGCCGCACATATCGGGCTTAAAGGTCTCGATAAATTTCAAATCCTTCGCCAGATGCGCGTTTGTCTGATAGGGAGAACCCACCATAAACCCGCAGCCGACGGCGTAGCCTATCTCCCTCAAATCGGAAAGGCATTTCATGCGGTTTTCAAACGACATTTCGGCAGGGTGCAGCTTTTTGTAATGCGCCTCGTCGGCGGTTTCGTGGCGGAGCAGATATCTGTCGGCTCCCGCGTCAAAAAGGCGCTTGTAGCTTTCATAGCCGCGCTCGCCCATGGAAAGGGTCACCGCGCAGTCGGGGCGCCTTTCCTTTATTTTTTTTACCGTATCGCAAAGCACATCGTCGGTATAATACGGATCCTCGCCGCCCTGAAGCACAAAGGTGCGGAAGCCCAGGGCATAGCCCTCCTCCGCGCAGGACAAAATATCCTCCTCGGTCAGGCGGTAGCGCTCGCAGCTTTTGTTGCTTCTTCTTATGCCGCAGTACAGACAGTCGTTTTTGCAAATGTTGCTTATTTCTATAAGACCGCGCACATAAACGCTGTTTCCGTAAATTTTCCGCCGCACCTCAACGGCGCGTTCAGCCAAAAGCGCGGCTCCTTCGGGGCAGTACAGGTCAAGAAGCTCCTCGTACCGCTCGGCGGGAAGGCTGTGCCTTTCGGACAGGGTGTCTATAAGCGAAAGAAGGGCGCTATTCACTGAAGGTTACTCCCGAATAGGCGGTTTTTACGCTGATGCCCGGAAGGTTCCCCACCTTGCCCGCAAGGGCGGAAATTACGTCCTGCGGCGCGTCGATTGCTATGCTTATAATATTTATATTCCTCGCCCTGTAGGGAATGCCCATCCTGCCTATAATGTGATCGCCGTACTCGTGCAGGAGCTCGTTGAGCTTTTCAACGGAGCCGCTGTTTTCAACAATGATACTCATAACCGCTACTCTTGTTTCCATAGTTCAGCATCCTTTCAAA
>CAZIBK010000152.1:0-3995 GCA_964537125.1 uncultured Oscillospiraceae bacterium | reverse complement strand
TCATAACCGAGAGCGCATACGATCATCTTAACAACCTGCTCATATGTTACCTCTGCGGAAGGAGCGAATGTGCCGTCGCCCATACCGTTGATGATGCCCTGAGACTTTGCTACGTTTATATAGCCGGAAGCCCAGTGGTCAGCAGCAACATCTGTGAAGCTTGTTGCGCCCTGTTCTGCGGAATCTTCCAAACCGAGCATACGAACCATGATAGCAGCTACTTCTGCTCTTGTGATTGTATTGTCGGGACGGAATGTACCATCTTCATAACCGGTGATAATACCGAGGTTAGAAAGAAGGTTTACTGCGTCTGCATAGTTAGCGCCGGAAGCCACGTCGGAATAGTCTGCCGCGGAAGCAACAAAACCAAAGCTTGCGAACATAGCTACAGCAACTACCAATGCAAGAACCTTTTTGAGATTGTTCATGTCTCAAATCCTCCTTAAAAAATTTTTTGAAAGCAAATTTTGTTTTGCACTTATCTCCCGCTTTCAAGGAGCCGTGCCGCAAACAGAACCGCGTTCCGTTTACGCTGTTGATTATAACACTCGTTTTTTCGACAGTCAATATGTTAAATCGAACTGTAACGAAACTGTAAAGTTCAATTACAGCGGCACATACGGGCTTTCAAAGGGACAAGTGCTTTTTCTGATTATCATTTTAAGTTCTTCTCCGCTAAAAGTCAACACCTGCAATCGTTTTGTAACAAAGGCTTAAAATTTGTAACCTTATCCAATCCTTACCCTTTCGTAGAGGGCGGCAAGGGTCGTTTCCATATACGGAATCACAAATAAAAAGGCTATGCCCATTGTAAACACGCAAACCAGCATCCATCCTATAAACGACACGCAAAGCACTATTATATTGCACATTATTTTAAGGTTCGCCATTTTCCACGACTGCGCTATTGCGTATATCGGGTTTTTGCAGCCCGTGTCGGCAAGGATATAGGGCGCGAAGCTTAATTTAAGCGAAATAAAGAGCGACGCAAGCATACATACGAACGAGATCCACTCCCCCGCCGTTCCCGACGCCTTATCCTCGATAAAAGTCAGGACGAAGCCCGCGGCAAAAACTATCAGCGAATACGCCGCTGCGGCGAACCAGCGCGGAAAATACGCGAAAAGAGCCTTGCAGCTTGCCTTTTTGCCGCGAAGAACCGACAGTATCATAAGGATTCCGCCTATACGCAGGAAAAAGAGAAGCGCTCTGACAAGCTGAAAGGAATTGCTCATCATGTCAAGCACACCGAGCAAATAGCTCTGCTGCTCCTCGGGCGAGGCGAAGGAGCCGCGCATTACAAGCCGAATCGATTCCGACGCTCCCGGCAGGATATTAAGTATAAGAGCGGTCAGCGCGGTTATGATGATTACCGGCATTATGCACGCGTATATCAGGTTAAGCAAATTCCCCCTCATTTTAAGCCGCGCTTCCGTCTTCAATTCATATATCGGAATGTATGTGTTCCTCATGCTTTCCCCTCATTTCTTTATATATACCTTGATTATATAATATTGCCGCAAAAATTGCAATCGTCTTCTCCCCTCTTACGACAGCATTTTTTATATATCTTTGCTATAATCATGCTACCAATATTACGAAAGAAGGATCTCCATGGATAATTTTCCCTTAAAACCGCTGCTCATTATCGAAAAAGCAAAGAAGAGCGTACTCCGCTCGCCGAGGCGGCGCTTCAGTCTTCCGCCGCCGATGAGCCTGTTTTTCTTCGTCATATCGTTTCTGTGCGGCAGAACCTCCCTCTTCGGATCCGTCATGCCCTTCGGCGGAGCCTTTTTCGCCGCCGCCTTCCGAGGCAAAGCCGGCTACGCCTACGCCCTCGCCGCGCTCTTGGGCATGGCTTCCGGCGGCGCCGAGCTGAGAGTTATGGGGCAGTACATATTCGCAATGTGTCTGTACTCGCTGATTTTTGAAAAATTCTGCATGAAAAATTCGGACAGGCTTATCATACGCGCGTCTCTCTACACCCTTTCGCTGACGCTGTCGGGCATATTTTTCATGGTGGCGTCAACCCGAAGCGGCGGTCCCGTACTCCTGTACGACGCCATTATGCTGGCGGTGGAAATAGCGGCGGCGTTTGTCGGGACCGCGGCGTTCACAGCCGCGATTCCCACTGTGCGCAGGATGAAGCTCTGCTACAGCTTCACCTCCGCCGAGGAAATGAGCCTTGTGTTTTTGTTCGGGACAGCTCTCTGCGGCGCGAAGGATATAACAAAGATAGGGCCCGTAAACATCGCCTCCGTACTTTGTATATTGACGGTGCTCGTCTTTTCGGTCAGGCTCGGAGCCGCGAGAGGCGCGGTGGCCGGGCTGACAATGGGCATCGTTTCCTCCCTCGGCAGCGGAACAATTGACACAAGCTGCGTCTCCTACGCCTTTTCGGGGCTTGCCGCGGGTATGTGCGGATTTTACGGCGCGATACCCGGCTGCAGCGCCTTTATCCTTGCCAACGCCCTCGTCACCGCCCTTGCCAACGGCTCAACGGAGATTCTTATAAGTATTTACGACATATTTTCGGCGTGCGTCCTTTACAGCGCGATACCCGAAAAGCTGCTCCTCAGGATAACGGGCTTCGGCGCCAGAGACGAGGGCGAGCGCGCGGCAAACGACGAAAAGCTTTACGGCGAATATGTGTTTGACAGCGCCATAGCCGCCCTCACAAAGCTTGACGAAAGGCTTGCCGAGCTTGACCTGAAGCGCAAAAACGGATCCTCCGAGGAGCTGAGGTTTCTTGAACGGACTGCGCGGCGGGCGTGCAGCATGTGCGGAATGAGGCGGCTCTGCTGGAACCGCGATATCGCCAAAACCTGCGATTCCCTCCGCGCCATGCTTCAGGATTACAACGAGCGCGGCGAAATCAACGACTCCCTCCTTCCGAAAAACTGCCTCCGTCCGAAGGATCTGACAGACGCCTTTCTCCGCATGAACGAGCTTTACCGCTCCGACCTCATTTGGTCGGGCAAGCTCAACGAGCTTCGCATAGCCTCGCGCGGACAGCTTAAGGCGTTCTGCGAAATAGTCCGCGCGTCAAAGAACAGGCTTTCCGAATGCGCAAGCCTTGACCGCACCCTTGCCGACGACATTGCGCGCCGTCTCAAAAGGGCTGATATCGGCTTCGCGGATATAGTGGTTATCCGCGATTCCGACCTTGACCCCGCCGTCACTCTCACGCTTAAAGGCTGCGGCGGATTTTCCCTGTGCGAGAACGCGGCTGCGGAGATAATAAGTCAGGCGTGCGGCAAAAGGATGCTCCGCGCGGGCCGCAGAGACTGCCAAAGCTGTCGGGTGTCATACGTTGCGGCGCCCGAGCTTAAGATGTCCTTTGCCTTTTCAGGTCACGCCCGAGGCGGCAAAAAGATCTCCGGCGATACGGCGCTTTTCCGCGTTATAAATAAATCCCTCTGCGCCGCGGTGCTGTGCGACGGCATGGGCAGCGGCGAAAAGGCGGCGCGAGAGAGCAGCGGAGCGGCGGAGACGCTTCTTGACCTCATTGAAACGGGTATCGACGGCGAGCGCGCCATGGAAATAGTAAATTCCGTATTCCTTCCCTTCGGCGAGGTGACATATTCCGCAGCCGACCTTTGCCTTTACAATTCCGCCGAGGGGAGAGTGAAAATCATAAAATGCGGCGGAGCGGCGGCGTTCTCCAAAAGCGGCGAGAGGGTTGACGCAATGTACTCAAAGACAATGCCCCTCGGAGCCACCGCCAAAAAGGACGTGGAATCCTTCTCCTTTTCGGCGGGCTGCGGAGATATGATAGTCATGATTACCGACGGCGTTCTCGAAAGCGCGGCGGAGGGAGCCGCAAAGGACGGCTGGCTCATCAGCGAGATGGAAAGGTTCCGCGGCGACGACCCGCGTCGGCTTTGCGATATAATAGTAGAAAAGGCTATGTATAAATGCGCGGGAGCGCCCAAGGACGATATAACCGTCCTCGCCGCCTATATCGAGTGATACCGCCTCCGCGGAGTGATAAT
>CAZIBK010000151.1:0-4024 GCA_964537125.1 uncultured Oscillospiraceae bacterium | reverse complement strand
TTGCCGCAATCACTTTACCGCGCTTTTGTACAGCTCTTCAAGCTGCTCTTTCGTAAACAAATGCTTTTTACCGCAAAACCTGCAGCATACCTCCGCCTGCCCGTCCTCGTCTATCATTTCACGAAGCTCCTTCTTCCCGAGGCTTACAAGCGTCCTTGCCATCCTCTCGCGGGAGCAGTCGCAGTAATATTTCGGCTCCCTTTCATTGAAAAACTCGATTTCATGACCCTTGAGAAGCATTTCGGCAACGTCCTTAGGCGTTTTCCCCGTTTCAAACAGCCTCTGCGCCTCGCCTACCTCCTTTATCGCCGCTTCAACGCGGTCTATATCCTCCTCCGTGGCGCCGGGCAGCCTCTGTATTATAAATCCGCCCGCGCTTTTCACGGAAATATCGGTATCAACCGTCACGCCCAGCGCTACCGCGCTCGGAAGCTGTTCGCTCTTTGCGTAATAATAGGTCAAATCCTCCGCAATTTCGCCCGTCACAAGCTCAACCTGCCCCACATACGGCTCCTTCATTCCAAAATCACGCACAACGCTCAGATATCCGTTCCGCCCCACTGCCCCGCCGACGTCAAGATGCCCGTTTTCCTTAATCGGAAGCTCCGCATGGGGATTTCCCGCGTACCCCTTCACGTTTGCCTCTCTGTCGCTGACCGCTATAACCCTGCCTATCGGGCCGTCGCCGACAAACTGCAGCGTCAGAGTGTCGTTTTCGCCTTTAAGGGTGCTTCCCATCATGGCGGCGGCTGTCAGCGCCCTGCCTACCGCTGCCGCCGCGGTAGGCGAAAAGCCGTGCAGCCTTCTTGCCTCTTCGCAAAGATTTGTCGTATTTGCGGCAATAACTCTTATCGCCCCGTCGGTCGTTATTGCGTTTACTATATAATCCTTCAAGCTATTTTGCCCCCTTTGCGCGCGTTATACCTTGCTTTCTATCATCTTGGCAAGGAATTTTATTTCGTTTTCCACATCATCCAAATCGACCGTTTCCTGCGGAGAGTGGATATATCTGCACGGAATACTTGTCGCTGCCGCAGGGACGCCCGCCCCCGTGAGCATTATCGCGCCCGTGTCCGTTCCGCCGAAGGACGCCGCCTCCACCTGGTAGGGGATCCCCGCCTCCTTCGCGCATTTAAACATAAATTCCCTCGCCGCCGGATGTATAATATACGAATTGTCCCTTATTTTTACGGACGGACCCTTTCCGAGAGCCAAATCCGTAATTTTGCTCTCCGGTGTGTCGCCGACGCCCGAAACATCCGCCGCTATGCCCATGTCGGGCTCGATGGAATATGCCGCAACGCGCGCCCCGCGCATCCCAAGCTCCTCCTGCACGGTGAACACGGCGTAAAAATCGTTCGGGCAGCTTTTCGCCGCCTTTACAGCCTCGATAAGCGCATAGCAGCAAACGCGGTCATCCATCGTCTTTGACGCGGCGCGCCGCCCCATAAGCTTAAAATCGCCCTCGAACACGGCAATATCGCCTATTCTTACCTTTTCCTCCGCCTCGGCCTTATCCTCAGCGCCTATATCGATATACATTTTATCGATTCCGCAGTCCCTCGGAAGAAGCTTCGATTCATACGAAATAACGCCCTGCACCCCGTTTTCAAACCTTACGCCTCGGTTCACGCAGTTTGCGGGGCTTACGCCGCCGATATTCGCAAAGCGGATGAAGCCCTTTTCGTCAATATGGGTGGCTATAACGCCTATCTCGTCCATATGCGCGGCAATCATGAGCTTTTTGCCGCCGCCGTTTTTACGGCATATGAGGTTTCCCATGTTGTCAATTCTTATTTCATCGACATACGGCGCAATCTCCTCTTTTATAACGCCTCTGACCTCCTCCTCGCGCCCTGAGGGACCGTATGCGCCTATTATTTTTTTAAGCAATTCTGTTGAAATCATATTTTTTTACCCCCTTCGGTACAAACAGACATAAAATTCGGATTGCATTTATTTTTCATACTTCCTCCAGCTTTTTAAGCACCGCCTTGCCCAGCGACAGGCAAGCCTCAAAGTCGCTTTTGCACATCACGCTTATCGGCGAATGGATATATCTGCACGGAGTTGATATCACGGCGGTACGAACGCCGCTTCCGCTCCGCTGTATGCTTCCCGCGTCTGTTCCGCCCATGGTTGTGCGCTTTATCTGATAGGGAATGGAGTTATCCTCCGCACACCTTACTATAAGCTCAAACAGCTCTCTGTCGGGTATTGCCGCGCGATCCATTGCGGTCAGCGCGGCGCCGCCGCGGAGCTTTGTCACCGTCATATGCTCGGGAGTAGGGAATACATCCGAGCAGGTAGTTCCTTCAAATATGAGCGCCGCCTCGGGCTTCACTCTGTTTGCCGCAATTATTGAGCCGCGCAGTCCGACCTCCTCCTGCACCGTAAACGAGGCGTACAGGTCAAGCGCGGAGTCCTCCCTCAAAAGCTCAAGAAGCACCGCACAGCCCGCCTTGTCGTCAAGCCCGCGCGATTTCATAAGATTATCCCCGAACTCAACGCACTCTCCGTCAAATGTGCCGTAATCGCCGACCTTTACAAGCCTTTCGGCAGCCGCCCTGTCCTTTGCGCCTATATCGATTATCAAATCCGTGACCTTCAGCATTGCGTCGCGCTCCGACGCGGACTGGAGATGCACCGCCTTTGAGCCGATTATGCCTTTTATGCGGTTTTTGCCTATGATAACTCTTTTGCCCGCCATAACGGTTGTTTCAATTCCGCCGACAGTCTTAAAACGCAATGCGCCCGAATCGGTTATCTTGGATATTATAAAGCCGACCTCGTCCATATGCGCGGAAATGAGCACCCTTTTCCCTTTTCCCGCCTTATGGACTATAACGTTGCCCATGCTGTCAACCGTTCTTTCCATGCCCTCGGTCTTTTCAAGGATGAGCTTTCTCATCTCGTCCTCAAAGCCGGACGGCGACATTGTTTTCAGAAGCTCCTTCAATAGCACAGCATATCGCCCCCTTTGAACTTAGCGGCGCTTGCCGCGATCAGCCTCGCGACAGTATCTATATCGTTCGCGTCTACCGCCTCATAGGTTGAATGCATATATCTCAAAGGAAACGATATAAGCGCCGTAGGCACGCCGTCTCCCGACACCTGCACTTCCCACGCGTCGGTTCCGGTGTTGCCGCCCTCAACATCCACCTCAACTCCGAGCTTTTCCTCTTTCGCGCACTCTAAAATCATATCCGTAAGCTTCGGATGAAGGTTAGGCCCCACCGATACTATTGCGCCGCTGCCCAATTCAAAGCCCTCGTCCGAGTTCTGCGATATCCCGAACCCTGCGTCCACCACGATAGCCGCGTCGGGCTTTGCGGTTCTGCAAACGACTCTCGCGCCGCGCAGTCCGACCTCCTCCTGCACAGTCACGCACACGGCGACGTCACATTCAAGCCTATACCTCTCCATGTATTCCAGCGCCTTTATCAGACACGCCACTCCCGCCCGGTTGTCGAAGCACCTTCCCGCAACAACGTCAGCGTCAAGGGGCGTATATCCCGTGTTAAAGGTTATCACATCCCCTATGGAGAAGATTTTCCTCGCTGTCTCCTCGTCAAAGCCCACGTCTATTGACATATCCGCCATCCTGACAGACCTTGAGCGATCCGTTATCAAATGCGGCGGCTTTGCGCCGATAACTCCGAAATAATCTCCGTTCGCGGAATGTACGGTAACCTCGCTTCCGGGCAGCACCTTTTGGTCAAATCCGCCTATCGGCACGAAAAGAAGACTTCCCTCCTTCGCGAAGCCCGACACCATCAGCCCCAGTTCGTCCATATGCGCCTCTATCATAAGGCGCGGAGCGCCGCTTTTTCCGCAGGGATACTCCGCAATGATATTTCCCATTCCGTCACGCTTTATATCCGTGCAATATTTTTTGAGCAGCTCAATGACTCTTTCCCCCGCCGCGCTCTCGTTCCCCGATATGCCGCAGGGCTCGTCAAGCTGCCTCAGTAATTCCTTGGTATCCATAATCCACCTCTTTAAACCTTTTTCCGTTACTGCA
>CAZIBK010000150.1:0-4032 GCA_964537125.1 uncultured Oscillospiraceae bacterium | reverse complement strand
GGCTGCCTCGCTTTTGTTTATAATTATCAGAAATCGACTTCTGTGCCGTAGAATGTGCATTTGAAAAGCTGCGCCATCTGTTCGGGAGTGACGGAACGGGGGTTCGAGCCCGTGCAGGCATCCGCAACAGCGTTTGCCGCGATAGTATCGAGCTTTTCAAGAAATTCGTCTTCATTAACGCCAAATTCGCGAATAGTCTTGGGAATGTTCATAGCGCGGTTAAATTCTTCAATCTTCGCGATAAGAGCGTTAATCTGCGACTTTTCGGAGGTTCCGCCCAAGCCTACGCGCCTTGCTATATCGGCATAGCGCCGGAACGCTTCGGGCTCATGCGCGTTATACTTGATAACATAGGGAAGGTAGATGGCGTTCGCGCAGCCGTGGGGAATATGACCCGTGGAGAAGGCGGCGCCGGTCTTATGCGCCATGGAGTGAACTATGCCGAGGAGGGCATTTGAAAATGCCTGACCTGCAAGGCACTGTGCATAATGCATCTGCTCGCGGGCGTCCATATCCATGTTATAGGACTGAATAAGGTTGTCAAATACCATTTCAATAGCCTTGATGGCAAGCGGATCCGTGAAGGGAGAGTTAAGCGTGGAGACGTATGCTTCGATAGCGTGCGTAAGAGCGTCCATACCGGTGTAGGCAACCTGCTTTACGGGAAGACTTTCAACAAGCGCGGGATCTACAATTGCAACATCGGGAGTAATCTCGAAGTCGGCAAGAGGATACTTAATGCCCTTTGAATAGTCTGTTATAACAGAGAAAGCCGTAACCTCTGTTGCCGTACCCGAAGTAGAGGGGATAGCGCAGAAGCGAGCCTTTGTTCTGAGCTTGGGGAAATTGAAGGGTGTGCAAAGGTCATCAAATGTTGTGTCGGGATATTCGTAAAATGCCCACATAGCCTTTGCCGCATCGATGGGGGAACCGCCGCCGATAGAAACAATCCAGTCGGGTTGGAACTCTGTCATAGCCGCGGCGCCCTTCATAACTGTTTCAACGGAAGGATCGGGTTCAACGCCTTCAAAGAATTTTACTTCCATTCCCGCTTCCTTAAGATATGCTTCAACCTTATCCAGGAATCCGCCCTTTCGCATTGAGCTGCCGCCGGATA
Organism: uncultured Oscillospiraceae bacterium; assembly: GCA_964537125.1. Lineage (GTDB taxonomy): Bacteria > Bacillota > Clostridia > UMGS1883 > UMGS1883 > CAZIBK01. Next base: position 2,915 of record CAZIBK010000150.1, on the reverse strand, counting down.
TAACGATAGCTCTCTTGCCCGAAAGTGTTTTGAGAGTTGAGAGAGCATCTTTCCCATAGTACAAATCTCTCGGTAATGTGAATCTTTTCATGTGGTAATGTCCTCCTTGATATAACTTTATAAGCCTTTCGACCTTCCAAAGCATATCATTTTTTTGCAGTAATTGCAATAAGCGCTTATGAAAACATTGTGTGAACTTTGTGAAAAAGGCAGAACTTTTTTAATATTTACTATTGACAGACCCGTATCAGTGGGGTATAATGAAATCAACGATTGAACATTTATTCAAATGATTAAATTTAAGGAGGTGACTACCGTGGGAGATTTTGTTCCCGAGTGCGGAGAAATAGGAACACATTCGGAGCTGATAGAAAAGGTGAACGCCGATATGCCCGAGGAGGAAATATTATATGATTTGGCGGAGCTGTATAAGGTGTTCGGCGATTCGACGCGGATAAAAATTTTGTATGTGCTTTTTGAAAGCGAGGTTTGTGTGTGCGATATTGCAAGCGTGCTGAATATGAGCGCCTCGGCGATATCGCATCAGCTCAGGGTTTTGAAGCAGGCGAGGCTGATAAAATACAGGCGCGAGGGCAAGACGGTATTTTATTCGCTTTCCGATGACCATGTTAAGACAATTCTTGCCCAGGGCATGGAGCATATATCTGAATGAAACGCACAGGTGATGAAATAATCTCTTATCATTATTGCCCTGCGATAAGAGATTGGGTTTAATACTATTTGTGCCGATGCGGGGCGGCGGAAAGGAGATTATTATGAGAAAGACATTTAAATTGGAGGATTTGGACTGTGCGGTATGTGCCGCAAAGATGGAGAAGGCGGTCAGAGAAATCGACGGAGTTATTGACGTGTCGGTCAGCTATGTGACACAGAAAATGGCGCTTGAAGCTCCCGATGACAGGTTTGACGAAATATTGAAGAAGGCGCAGAAGGTCTGCAAAAAGGTGGAACCCGATTGCGTAATACTTGTTTGACGGGAGGCGAAATAATGGCTTCCCTGACAAAAAAGCAGAGGAAAAATTTATACAGGATTATATCCGCGGCGGCGCTGTTTATAATATGCGTTTTGCTTCCCACAAGCGGGTACATACGCGCAGCGACGTTTTTGGCGCCGTATTTTACGGCGGGATATGACGTGCTTAAAAGGGCGGGAGTAAACATTATACACGGTCAGGTCTTTGATGAAAATTTCCTGATGGCTCTTGCCACTGTCGGAGCCTTTGCCATAGGCGAGTATCCGGAGGCGGTATTCGTAATGCTGTTTTACCAGATAGGAGAGCTTTTTCAGAGCATTGCCGTCGGAAAGAGCCGGCGCTCCATAACAGAGCTTATGGACATATGCCCTGAATTTGCGAGGGTAAAGCGCGGAGGGAAATATACAGAGGTATCGCCCGGAGAGGTAAAGGTCGGGGAGGTTTTGCTGATAAAGCCGGGTGAAAAGATACCGCTTGACGGGATCCTTCTTTCGGCGGGCGGCAGTCTTGATACATCCGCTCTTACGGGAGAGAGTGTGCCGAGAGAGGCGGTGTGCGGCGATGAGGTGATATCGGGCTGCATTAACCTGACGTCGCCGATTGAGATAAAAGCCGAAAAGGAATACGGTCAATCAACGGTGGCAAAGATATTGGAGTTGGTTGAAAATTCGTCGATGAACAAGGCGCGGACAGAAAATTTTATAACACGCTTTGCGAGATACTATACTCCCGCCGTAGTCATTGCCGCCGTTCTCGTAGCCTTTGTGCCGCCGATTTTTCTGGGCGAGTTTAAATATTGGCTGTTGAAAGCGCTGTCGTTTTTGGTAGTATCGTGCCCGTGCGCTCTTGTAATATCGGTTCCCCTTGCGTTTTTCGGCGGAATCGGAGGCGCGGGGAAAAAGGGCATACTGGTCAAGGGCTCGAATTACCTTGAAGCCCTTTCAAACGCGGAAACGATCGCCTTTGACAAGACCGGAACGCTGACAAAGGGAACATTTCGCGTTACGGAGATAATTTCGGAAAATCCCGAGGAGCTTTTGGAGCTGGCGGCAAAGAGCGAGGCATTTTCAAATCATCCGATAGCTCTGTCGCTGCGAGAGGCATACGGAAAGAAGACAGAAGAAAGCGACGCGTCCTCCGTTGAAGAAATTGCCGGCTGCGGCGTTAAGGCTGTCGTCTCGGGAAAGGACGTGCTTGCGGGCAACATTCGGCTGATGCAGGACAACGGCATAAAAGCGGAGCGTATTGAAAAAAGCGGCACGATTGTGTATGTTGCGGCAGACGGAAAATATCTCGGCGCGGCAGTGATATCGGACACCGTAAAGGACAACGCAAAGGAAGCTATGGATAAGCTTTCGGCTCTCGGAGTAAAAAAGAGGGTAATGCTGACAGGCGACACATATCTTTCGGCGAAGACTGTTTCCGATGCTCTCGGGCTGGATGAGGCGTATCATTCGCTTCTGCCGGAAGGAAAGGTTGAAAAGCTTAAGGAGCTTCTTGACAAAAAGAGCGGCGCCGTGGTTTATGTGGGCGACGGGGTGAACGACGCTCCGGTTTTAAAGCTTGCCGACGTGGGCGTTGCGATGGGCGCGATGGGCAGCGACGCGGCTATAGAGGCTGCGGATATAGTGCTCATGGATGACGATATTGCAAAGCTGCCCGAGGCTGTAAGGATTGCGAAAAAGACAATGAGAATAGTTCGGGAAAATATAGTATTTTCGATTTTCGTAAAAATTGCGGTTCTCTTGCTGACACTGTTTGGCATAGCAAATATGTGGCAGGCGGTTTTTGCCGATGTGGGCGTTATGGTGATAGCGGTGCTGAATACTATGCGGACGCTCGGACGGAAATAAAAATAAAGCGGGCTTTTGAGCGTGTCGACAAAGTCGACACGCACGGAAGAACCCGCACGGTTCTCCC
>CAZIBK010000149.1:0-4081 GCA_964537125.1 uncultured Oscillospiraceae bacterium | reverse complement strand
GGCTACTTGATTATTATAATTGCAAAATGCGTTTATGTCAAGGATTTTAAAAAAAGTTTTTTCGGATTCAATGAAATTCAAAGAAAAATTCAAAAAAAGTTTTTCCGGATTATCAAAATAAATATTTACAATGCGCGGTTTAGAATATATAATATTTACATAAGATAAACAGCGGGAGCGTTGATAAAATATATGGCAAAAGGCTTCCGCATAAAAACGGAGGATGAACGAATGGGCACTTTTGAAGTAAGGGATCGGTTTTATTTGAACGGCAAGCCGTTCAGAATTATTTCGGGAGGTATGCACTATTTCAGAGTAGTTCCGGAATACTGGAGAGACCGGCTTGAAAAGCTCAAGGCTATGGGCTGCAATACAGTGGAAACCTATGTGGCGTGGAATATGCATGAGCCTAAAGAGGGCGAATTTTGCTTTGAAGGCATTTGCGACATAAAGAGGTTCGTTGAAACGGCTCAGGAGCTGGGACTGTATGTTATAGTACGGCCTTCGCCGTATATCTGCGCGGAATGGGAATTCGGCGGGCTTCCCGGATGGCTGCTCAAAAACGACAATATCAAGCTGCGCGGTCTCTATGAGCCGTACATGACATATGTGAAGAGGTATTACAAAAAGCTTTTTGAAATACTCGCGCCGCTTCAGATAACAAACGGCGGTCCGATAATCATGTTCCAGATTGAAAACGAGTACGGCTATTACGGAGACGACAAGGAATATCTTGAGGCTATGCGCGACATTATGATTGAAAACGGCGCAAACGTTCCGTTTGTTACATCCGACGGACCGTGGGGCGACGCTATCGAAAGCGGCAAATGCCCGGGAGCGCTTCCGACGGGAAACTTCGGCTCGCATGTTGAATCTCAGTTCAATGTTCTGAAAAAGCATACTGACGGCGGTCCGCTCATGGTTATGGAGTTCTGGGTAGGCTGGTTTGACAACTGGGGCTGCGGCAAGCACAATACATCGGATCTCGAACAGAATAAAAAGGATTTTGACGACGCTTTGAGGCTCGGAAATATCAATATATATATGTTCCACGGCGGAACGAACTTCGGCTTTATGAACGGCTCCAACTATTATGACGAGCTGTCTCCCGATGTGACAAGCTACGACTACGACGCCGTTCTTTCCGAGGACGGCGAGATAACGCCAAAGTATGAGGCGTTCAAGGCTATCGTGTCAAAATATGAGGATATTCCGCAGGTTGAATTTACAACAAAGATAAAGAAAATAGATTACGGAACACTTGAGTGCGAGGAAAAGGTCAGCCTGAAAAATGTTATTGACGATATTTCAACGCCGGTACACGACCACTCTACCGTTGCAATGGAAAAGCTCGGTCAGTCCTACGGCTATACATATTACAAGACGGATTTCGGAAAAGACAAGTGGATTGAAAAGATTTGCCTTGCCGACGCAAACGACCGCGCTGTAGTATTGCTTGATGATAAAATAGAGGCTACCATATATGACCGCGAGCTTTTGGAGGAGAAGAAACTCAACAAGAGCGCAAGGACAATCGGCATCCTTATGGAGAACATGGGGCGCGTAAACTTCTCGTGGAAGATCGAAAAGCAGCGCAAGGGCATTACAAACGGCGTTCTGGTCAACGGTCACTTCCGTTACGGATGGGATAATTATCCGCTTCCGCTTGACAATATTGACAAAATAGATTATTCTAAAGCTTACGAGGAGAATACTCCCGCGTTCTATAAATTCAGCTTTGAAGCCGCCGAGATTGGCGATACCTTCCTTGAAACGGAGGGCTTCGGCAAGGGCGTTGCGTTCATCAACGGGTTTAACCTCGGACGCTTCTGGGAAAAGGGCCCGCAGAAGAGGTTATATATTCCCGGTCCGCTCATCAAAGAGGGCAGAAACGAGATAGTTATCTTTGAGACCGACGGTAAGGCACAGAATACCGTTTCGCTTAAAGACAAGCCTGATTTGGGCTAATATAATATATGAAAGGGGTTTTCAAAATGGTAAAGATAAAGTTTGATTATTCCACGGCTGAAAGGTTCGTTCAAAAGAGGGAGATTGACGCCCTCAAGCCGGCAATTGCCGCCGCGCATGAAACTCTTCACGGCAAGACGGGGGAAGGAAGCGATTTCCTTGGATGGGTAAACCTTCCCGAGGCTTATGATAAGGAAGAATTTGCCCGCATTAAGAAGGCTGCCGAAAAAATCAGATCCGATTCCGAGGCTCTTATAGTTATCGGTATAGGCGGCTCGTATCTCGGCGCGAGAATGGTCATCGAAATGATGAACCACAACTTCTTTAACGTATCAAAGGAAGCCCGCAAGGGAGCTCCGCAAATATTCTTTGCCGGAAACAGCATAAGCTCCACCTATCTTTCCGACCTTATTGAGGTTGTCAAGGATAAGGATTTCTCCGTGAACATTATCTCGAAGAGCGGCACTACAACCGAACCCGCAATAGCTTTCCGCGTATTCCGCGATATGCTCGTTGAAAAGTACGGCAAGGAAGGCGCAAAGGGAAGAATTTACGCTACAACAGACAAGGCTAAGGGCGCTCTTAAGAGCCTTGCCGATAAGGAAGGCTACGAGACATTCGTAGTCCCGGACGATGTCGGCGGACGTTACAGCGTCCTTACCGCGGTCGGTCTTCTTCCGATTGCCGCAAGCGGATGCGATATTGACGCGCTTATGCGGGGCGCCGAGGACGCTATGAATGAGTTCGCGAACCCGGATCTTGATACAAACGAATGTTATCAGTATGCGGCTGTGAGAAACGCTCTTTACAGAAAGGGCAAAACTACGGAAATTCTTGTAAACTACGAGCCTAACGCCCACTATTTTGCGGAATGGTGGAAGCAGCTCTTCGGCGAGAGCGAGGGCAAGGACAATAAGGGTATATTCCCGGCTGCCGTTGATTTCTCGTCGGATCTTCACTCCATGGGTCAGTATATACAGCAGGGTCTCAGAATCATGTTTGAAACAGTGCTTTTCTTTGAAAATGCGCGCAAGGACGTGGTTATAGGCACGGATGCGGACAATGTCGACGGGCTTAACTTCCTCGCGGGCAAAAAGGTCAGCTATGTGAACGAGCAGGCATTCAACGGAACGCTTCTTGCCCACACCGACGGCAATGTTCCAAACCTTGTCCTCAGGGTTGAGAGGATGGATGAATACTGCCTCGGCAATATGATATACTTCTTTGAAAAGGCGTGCGGAATTTCCGGATATTTGAACGGCGTGAACCCCTTTGATCAGCCCGGGGTTGAAGCGTACAAGAAAAATATGTTTGCGCTTCTCGGAAAGCCCGGCTATGAAGAAGCCCGGGCAGCATTGCTTGAAAGACTTAATAAATAGGCAATTTTGTGTAAAAGTGCGGATTTTTGTCCGCGCTTTTTACAATGCTTTATGAAAAGTTCACAAAAAATGCTTGCAATCCGCAGAAGCTTATAGTATAATACGAATAGGAACTGTTTAAAAACTCAAAGGAGGAATTACAATGCTTAATATCATTATCGGCGAAAAGGGAACCGGAAAGACAAAAAAGCTTATCGATTTGGTGCATCAGGCGGAAGCCAGAACCACCGGATCCGTTGTATTTATAAATAAGGGCGACAGACATATATTTGATGTATCTCATCGCGTTCGCCTTGTTGATACGAAGGAATTTGACGTGGATACATATCAGTCGCTTTACGGGCTTATCTGCGGCATGATTTCTCAGAATTACGACATTGCTCATATTTTCATAGACAGTGTTACGAAAATCGCGGGGGACGATCTTGCGGCTCTCGAATTGTTCCTTGATGAAGTAAACGCCATTGCCGAAAAGTTCAACATTGACGTTGTAATTATTATAAGTATGCCGGAAGAGGCTGCCCCGGCAGGCGTAAAGAAATACGTTAAGTAAAAATCAAATAAAATAAGCTCAAAGGGCTGTAGCAAAATGTTTTTCGGAAACACGCTGCTACAGCCTTTTCGTGTTCTGAAAATTCGGAAAACCGGTTAACTGACACTTGACAAGCTCTCATGGGGGGGGGTAAAATAAAGTTAGGTTATTTTAAGGAGTTGAAGCATATGAAAAAAGTCAA
>CAZIBK010000148.1:0-4094 GCA_964537125.1 uncultured Oscillospiraceae bacterium | reverse complement strand
ATATAACCGTCCTCGCCGCCTATATCGAGTGATACCGCCTCCGCGGAGTGATAATCGGCAGCGTAATAAAATTAAGTATATTTCCCCTTTCCCCTGTCAATAATTTTCATGGGAGGGATTTTAGTGGAGACTTCAAAAAAGGTTATCATTCTGAACAATATCAAATCAAAAAGAATCGCTCAGGCGATATTTATATTAAACGACGGCGAGACGGACGAATTTTCCGCCGTGCGCGAGGCGGAGCGCCTTGTCGCGGAATATCTCGACGGAGAGCCGCTGTGCGCCAAAAAACGCCCGAAGGCTCTCACTCTCGCGTGCATCCTTTTAAGCTGTATTCTTGCTTCGTTTTTTCTTTTTCTTCTCCTTCACTGACAATTTTTAAAAAAACACTTCTCAAAACCGCGCCCTTATGCTATAATAAACTTAGATTTTTATACTTTGCTTGATTGCTTTAAGAAAGGGTGGGCGACGTGAGATGAGAATAGAAAAAATCCGTTTCAATAAAATAAAGGTCACTTTTTCCGTTGAAGACCTTGTCCTGCGCGGGCTTACTCCCGAAGCGGTGCGTCAGAACGCCCCTGTCGCGCAGGAGATGTTCTGGAGCGTATTGAAGCAGGCGGAGGAGGAAACAGGCTTCCGTGCGGAGGACGGCAAGCTGATGATTGAGGTTCGTTCCTGTCCGGACGATTCGCTTGTCATGTATATAACAAAGCTCGATTCCGACGAGGATATAAAGGTTCCGCTTTATCCCGCCAAAAAGAGAGCGAAAATGCGGATACGCGCCGTTGATTCCTCCGCTTCAAACGGTGAGTCGTGCCTTGTGTTCGATTCGATTGAGGACGCTATCGCGCTGGCAAATTCGTCTTTGGACATAGGCGGCGGAGAGCTGTACTTCTACCGTGATAAATATTATCTTATCATATCCAGCGAAAGCGAGGCTCAATGCTCGGAGTTCGGGAGAAGCGTTCCCTCTCCTTACATGACGGCTGTTTTGCGGGAGCACGGCAAATTCCTGTGCGGCGACGCCGCGGCGGTTCTGCGGAAATACTTCCGCGGCTCCGAATAAGGATTCGGGAGGGATGCTTTTATGCCCAATTTCACCGAAACGGCGATAAAGCAGTCGTTTATGAAGCTTTTAAACGAGCGGCCCCTGAACAAAATCACCGTCAAGGATATCGTTGAGGACTGCGGCATCAACCGCAACTCCTTTTACTATCATTTCCGCGATATGCCCTCGCTCATCGAAAATATCATCATAGGCGAGCTTGACCGCATTATAAAGGAATATCCCTCAATTCGCTCCGCCGAGGAATGTTTTCTTGTCGCCGCAGGGTTCGCGCTTGAAAATAAACGCGCCGTGCTGCACATTTACGAATCCGTCAACAGGGATATTTTTGAGCGGTATTTGTGGCGCATATGCGAATACGCGGTTACTACATATTTCAACACTGTTTTCGGCGGCAAAAAAATCAAAAGCGAGGATAAGAAGATTGTCATCCGCTTCCTCAAATGCGAATGTTTCGGCTCGATTATCGACTGGCTGAACAGCGGCATGAAGGACAACATAGAAACCGGCATCCACAGGCTGTGCGAGCTGAGAAAGGGCGTTTTGGAGCAGATAACCGACAGGTGCGAAATTCAAGCCGAATCAAAATAATCTCCCAAAATGCTTTTTCCGCCGAACATCATATTTTAAACGCGGGTTTTCTGCCGCAAATTCAGACAATATCTCCCTTTTGCCCAAATTTCAGTCACCCTTGCGGCTCTGTCTGTTTCGCGGGAGGCTTACGTCTGCTATAATTACGGTAAAGGGGGAATCCTTATGCGTTCAACGTCATTCATCAGGGCGGCAAAAATCGGCTATATTGTCATGTCCCTGCTTTACTGTGCTCTGGGAGCCTTAATGATTCTGAAGCCGAGCCTTTCGGCAATGGTAATTGCCCGAGTATGCGGAGCTTTTTTGATAGTATTCGGAATAATCAAAATCGCGGGCTATTTTTCAAGGGATTTGTTCCGCCTCGCCTTTCAATATGACCTGGCGTTCGGGATTTTAATAATTATGCTCGGCGCCCTGATCTGCATAAGACCCTACGGCGCGATGAATTTTATGTGCATTGTCTTGGGCGTATGCGCTCTTGCCGACGGGCTTTTGAAAATACAGATCGCAATCGATTCCAAAAGGTTCGGCATAAAAAAATGGTGGCTGCTTCTCGTTCTCGCCCTTTTAACTGCCGCCGCCGGAATAACGCTCGTTGTATGGCACGCCGAAAGCGCTCCCGTTCTCATTATTATCCTCGGAGCGTCGCTTCTGTCGGAGGGCATTTTAAACCTTGCAACGGTGCTGACCGCCGTAAAAATAACAAAGCGCGATTTTGACGCAGCCGACTTTTACGAAGAAAACCTGTAAACCCTTCCGTTCTCGGTTCGATATTTCGGAACGGCGGCGGGAAATAAAAAACGCCCTGTGCGCGGGGAAAGCAGTCTTTATGCTGTAACCTTTGCCGCACGGGGCGCATATATTTTACTGAGGTGTTTATAAATGACCGGCAAAAGTGTTCTTGTCATCGGCGGAGGAATCCGCCTGCAAAAGAGTGCCGAAGCGTTTGCCGAAGACGGCTTCAGGGTAAAAGTATTCGACGGAAGCGCCGCGCTTAAAAGCGCCGTGGACGACTGCGATATCATAGTTCTGGGCATTCCCGCCACAAACGACGACGTTACCGTAAACGCCGAAGGGCTGTCCTCCGCGATAAACCTCCGCGACTTAGCAATGCTGGCGGGCAAAAGGCGGCTTGTTGCGGGCGGCAGACTCAGCGAACACATGAAAGCTCTGTTTGACGTCTATTCCGTAAAGTGGGCGGATTATTCCATGCGCGAGGATTTTGAAACGATGAACGCCGTTCCTACGGCTGAGGGCGCCATACAAATCGCTCTTGAAGAATTTCCCTTCACGCTCCACTCCGCAAGGGTTATAGTCACCGGGTACGGACGCGTGGCAAAGGCTCTCTCCGAAAGGCTTCACGCCTTAGGCGCCGACGTGACTGTCTGCGCTCGCAGAGCGGAGGCGCGCGCAGAAGCGAAAACCGCCTCCCTCGGCGCTATAGGCTTCGACGCCCTCCCCGAGGCAGCAAAAAACTGCGGCATTTTGTTCAACACCGTCCCCGCAAAGGTCGTAAACCGCGCCGTCTTGTCCTCCCTGCCGAAATTCGCCGGGGTGATAGATTTGTCCTCAAAGCCCGGCGGCGTAGACCTCGAAGAAGCAAAGACGCTGGGCGTAAACGTGATTTGGGCGCTCTCCCTCCCCGGGAAAACAGCGCCGGTTACAGCGGGGAAAATAATCGAAGAGACAGTCTGCAGCATTGCGGAGGAAATGCATCTGTAGCGGGCTGGCGAAAGGAGGACGCATACCCTTGGTATGCCGATATTTTCACGAAGGAGAAATGCGTTCTGCTATCTCGGGGAGGAGGCGGGGACCGTGCCTTCCTCATCCGACCTCAAAATAGGCTTTGCCCTAACAGGCTCGTTCTGCACCTTTTCAAGGGTGATTGCGGAGCTTGAAAAGCTCTGTGAAATATATCCCTGCGTAACCCCGATAATGAGCAAAACCGCCTTTGAAACCGATACAAGATTCGGCTCCTCCGAATTTTTCAGGGAAAAAATACGCTCCGCCTGCAAAAAGGACATTATAGCCACCGTTTCCGCGGCGGAGCCGATAGGGCCCAAAAGGCTGCTCGATGTGCTCATTATCGCGCCGTGTACCGGCAACACGCTTTCAAAGCTCGCTCTCGGCGTGACCGACAGCAGCGTGACAATGGCTGCCAAAGCGCATCTTCGCAATGAGCGGCCTCTTCTCATTGCCCCGTCCACAAACGACGGACTCGGAGCAAGCGCAAAAAATCTCGGAATCCTGCTCAATACGAAAAACGTATTCTTCGTCCCCTTCGGGCAGGATGACCCGTTCAAAAAGCATAAGTCCCTTGTTGCGGACTTTACAAAAATAATTCCCGCCATGGAATCCGCCCTCGGCGGAGAACAATACCAGCCGATTTTAACCTGAAATAACCCCCGCACGGAAACGCACCCGTGCGGGGGTTTGC
>CAZIBK010000147.1:0-4135 GCA_964537125.1 uncultured Oscillospiraceae bacterium | reverse complement strand
TTTTTCGATAGGTTTTATAATTATACGCGTTCTTTAATTTCGGTTGTAATCTTATCAATAAAGTCTTCAAGAGACATTGTTTCGTTATTGGCTGTGTCTCTGCGGCGAACTGAAACCGTATTGCTTTCAGCTTCCTTCAGACCTATGATAAGCATATAGGGAACACGGTCGACAACCTGAGCTTCACGAATCATATAGCCGATTTTTTCGTTTCTGTCGTCAAGCTCACAGCGGACGCCCTTTTCTCTGAGCGCTTCATAAACCTTTTTGCCGTACTCGGCGGATTTCTCGGATACGAGAAGAACCTTTACCTGTGTGGGAGCAAGCCATGTGGGGAACTTGCCCGCATAGTGCTCGGTCAAAATGCCGATGAAACGCTCTATTGAGCCGTAGCATACGCGGTGTATCATTATTGGGCGCTGCTTCTGCCCGTTTTCGTCGACATATTCAAGCTCAAAGTTCAAGGGCATTTGGAAGTCAAGCTGTATCGTTCCGCACTGCCATGTTCTTCCGAGGGAGTCCTCAAGGTGGAAATCGATCTTCGGACCGTAGAACGCGCCGTCTCCCTCGTTGATGGTGTAAGGAAGGTTAAGCTTTTCAAGGGCAGCCTTAAGTCCGTTTGTTGCCGCTTCCCAGTCCTCGTCGCTTCCCATGCTGTCCTCGGGACGGGTTGAAAGCTCAACAAAATACTTGAATCCGAATTTTGAATAGACCTCGTTAATAAGGCGGACAACGCCGATTATTTCATCGGTTATCTGCTCACGGCGCATAAAGATGTGAGCATCGTCCTGCGTGAAGCAGCGAACGCGGAAAAGACCGTGAAGCGCGCCTTTAAGCTCGTGACGGTGTACAAGACCGAGTTCACCGACGCGCATCGGAAGCTCGCGGTAGCTGTGAGGCTTGCTGCGGTAAACCATTACGCCGCCGGGGCAGTTCATGGGCTTTACGCAATATGTTTCATCATCGATAACGGTGGAATACATATTGTCCTTATAGTGATCCCAGTGACCGCTTGTTTCCCAGAGATGGCGGTTCATTATCATGGGAGTTGAAACCTCAACATAGCCCTCGCGTGTGTGAATTTCGCGCCAATAATCAATGAGAGCATTTTTCAAAGCCATGCCCTTGGGAAGGAAGAAGGGAAAGCCGGGCGCCTCATCGCAAAGCATAAAAAGTCCCATTTCCTTGCCTATGCGGCGGTGATCGCGCTTTTCAGCCTCCTCAAGAAGCTTAAGATAGTCGTCAAGCTCCTGCTGTGTGCGGAATGCCGTACCCTTGATACGGGTGAGCATTTTGTTGTTCTTGTCATTTTTCCAGTATGCGCCTGACTGCCCCATAATCTTAAATGCCTTAAGAGCTTTTGTGTAGCAGATGTGAGGACCTACGCACATATCGATATATTCGCCCTGACTGAAGAAGCTGATAACAGCGTCCTCGGCAAGATCGCCGATATGTTCAACCTTATACTTTTCCTTGCGTTCCTCCATGAGAGCGATTGCCTCCTCGCGGGGGAGAGTAAAGGACTTAAAGGGAAGGTTTTCCTTAACAATTTTCTTCATTTCCTTTTCGATTGCGGCAAGATCCTCATCGGAAAGCTTTGTATCGCCCAAATCAACGTCATAATAAAATCCGTTGTCTGTAGCCGGACCGTACGCAAAGTCCGCCTCGGGCCAAAGGCGCTTTATTGCCTGAGCCATAATGTGCGCCGCGCTGTGGCGGATAACGTGAAGCTCTTCCTCGGGCGAACATTCGCCTGTTTGTCCTGTGTTATAAATTACTTTCATAAGCGCATCTCCTAACATAATTTTTTAATAATAAAAAGCGCCCTTTGGGTATAAAACTTATACCTCAAGGGTGCGCACAATCATGAAACGCACGGTTCCACCTTGACTTTTCACTTATATTTCCTTAACGCAGAAATACGGCAATGCTTACTTACAGTTCGGCACCGCAGCTCAGGAGCGGTCTTCGCCAATGCTTTCCGTAAGGAACTCTCAGCAATATGTTCCCCGCTCTGTTCGTTCCGCATAAGCTACTTTTTCCATCATCGCTTTTATTATTCGTTTGAAATGAATTATATCACTTGCAAAAGGGCTTGTCAACAATTAAATTATAGTTCCTCCTCCGACTACGATATCCCCGTCGTAAAGAACGACCGACTGCCCCTTTGTAACGGCGCGCTGGGGTTCGTCAAATTCTACCCTGATTTCATCCTCACCTGTCTGAATAACGGTGGCAGGCTGCTCGGCATGGCGGTAGCGAACCTTTGCTTTAACGCGAACGGGAGAATCTATCTTGTCGACCGATATGAGATTTATGTTATTGGCAGTAAGCGTCTTTGAGAAAAGCTCGCTGTTTCTTGCAAGAGTAACGGTGTTGTCCTCGGGGTTGACCTTTGCGACATAAAGCGGCTCTGCCGCCGAGATACCCAAGCCCTTGCGCTGACCCACCGTATATCGGATTATTCCCTTATGCCTGCCTAAAACCTTGCCGCTTGTGTCGATAAAATCGCCCTCGGGATATGTTTTGCCCGTATAGTCTTCGATGAAATCGGCATATGTGCCGTTTTGAACAAAGCAAATATCCTGGCTGTCATGCTTTTTGGCATTTATAAAGCCGTGCTCTTCGGCAATGGCGCGTGTTTGTGCCTTAGTCATGCCGCCGAGAGGGAACATGGTGTGAGCGAGCTGCTGCCCTGTCAGGGAATAGAGAACATAGCTTTGGTCTTTCGTACCGTCAACAGCCTTTTTGAGAAGGAAACGGGAACGCTTTTCATCAAATTCTATTCTCGCATAGTGACCTGTGACAATATAGTCGCAGCCGAGCTCCCGTGCGCGGTCAAAGAGTTTTTCAAACTTAAGATAACGATTGCAGTCAATACAGGGGTTAGGGGTCATACCGTTTTCGTAAGAATAGACGAATTTATCAATGACCTCCTCGCGGAAACGGGAGGTAAAGTTAAAAACATAATAAGGCATATTCAGCGAATACGCAACGCTTCTTGCATCCTCCACATCCTCAAGAGAGCAGCAGGAATGTTCTTTCGGAATACATATATCTTCATTATGAAAGAGCTTCATTGTGACGCCGATACAGTCAAACCCTTTTTCCTTCATAAGAAATGCCGCCACGGACGAATCAACGCCGCCGCTCATGGCAATCAAGGCTTTTTTACTCATTTAAAGACCTCCCTGCATAATATCTCATGCCTAATTTACACTGAAATATACGGTTTGTCAATATCAAAGATTCAAATTCAAGATTTAAACGGACGCTTGATTGAAATCCCGACGTCGCCCGCTTCGGGCAGAGTGCGCCGATATTCGGATGGGGTAACGCCCTCATACTTTTTAAAAAGCTTGAAGAACTGCTTCGGGTCGGAAAAGCCGCATTGGCGCGCAACCTCGTGAACCGAAAGTGTGCTGCAGAGAAGTATGGATTTGGCGCGCATAAGGCGGCAATGGGTTATATAATTTTTTGCGCTCATACCTGTTGCAAAGCGCAGCTTGGCGGAAATATAGTCCGGGCTGTAGCCGAAGAGTGCGGAAAGATATGAGACATTTATATTTTCCGAAAAGTGCTCGTTAATATATTGGCAGACATCGGCGGCAAGGGTTGTATGCGGACGCAGCATCCCCGCGATTTCACGAGCCGCTCCGTGCAAAAGAAGCGTTGCGGCGCAGTCGGCGTCCTCTCCGGAGAGGGGCGCTACGTCCATAAGCTGTCTGAAAAGCCGCAAAACCGTACCGGAATTTTCAATATGGGTAAAGCGCGGAATATCGATTTCCTCGGCAAAAAAATGAAGCCAATAAAACTCAACCTCGGAAGGGCTTTCCTTCCATCCGTAGTGAAGACATTCGGCAGGGACGAAGACAAGGTCACCGGGATTTACTGATAATTTCTCGTTCTCAACGGCAAAATACATTTCGCCCTTTGTCATAAAAATGAGTTCGTTCGGACGCATTGTGCGCCGCATATGAATAAAGTTTTTTTCAAATTTGAAGCAGCCGCATTCATCGAAGGATATCATATCGGATTTTACCACCTTTACCTCGGAAAACAGGATTGTATATATGCCTAAAAAATATTAGTATATAAGTAAGTTATCACAAACAAACAGAAAAGTAAAGGGGTC
>CAZIBK010000146.1:0-4155 GCA_964537125.1 uncultured Oscillospiraceae bacterium | reverse complement strand
CGGCGTCAGGCTTAAGCCTGACGCCGCTGTTCGTTTTCAAATCATGCCAAACAGGATGACGCGATTCGTAATTTTTGACGGTTTACTGTCTTACGAACGCTCCGCCAAATCCCGTCCGCTGTTTTTTGCTTTTAAAATCACGCCTTGCCGACAGATCCGAAAAGCTCCATCTTTTCCTTAACGATAGTCTTAATGCCCTCAAAGCCCGGAGCGAGGAGCTTTCTGGGGTCGTAGCCCTTACCCTGAAGATCCTTACCCTCTTCGATATACTTTCTCGTAGCCTCCTGGAAGTAGAGCTGGCACTCGGTATTAACGTTTATTTTTGCAACGCCGAGAGAAATAGCCTTCTGAATCATTTCCGCAGGGATACCCGTACCGCCGTGAAGAACGAGAGGAAGGTCGCCTACAAGCTCCTTAATCCTTGCAAGAGCGTCAAAGTCAAGACCTTTCCAGTTAGCGGGATACTTACCGTGAATGTTGCCTATACCTGCCGCAAGGAAATCAACGCCGAGGTCCGCAATCTTCTTGCACTCCGCGGGATCCGCGATTTCGCCCGCGCCGATAACGCCGTCCTCCTCGCCGCCGATAGAGCCGACCTCTGCCTCTATTGACATACCGAGGTTATGAGCTACATGGACAAGCTCTGTTGTCTTTTCGACATTTTCTTCTATCGGGAAATGGCTGCCGTCGAACATGATGGAAGAGAACCCTGCCTTAACGCACTTATAGCAGCCTTCGTATGTGCCGTGGTCAAGATGAAGAGCAACCGGAACGGTGATATTAAGCGACTCAATCATAGCCTTTACCATTGCCGCAACCGTACCGAAGCCTGTCATATACTTGCCTGCGCCTTCGGAAACGCCGAGAATAACGGGAGAATTGTTTTCCTGCGCTGTGAGAAGAACAGCCTTTGTCCACTCAAGGTTGTTGATATTGAACTGACCTACCGCATAGTGACCCGCAGCCGCTTTTTTGAGCATATCTGTTGCTGAAACTAACATTTGAATTACCTCCGTCTTAAATTCCTTTGTACCTTATATTTTTATCATATTTTTCGCATTTAGTCAATATGTTATTTGAAGAAAGGACTGCTTCCGATGAAAAAAAAGACAAAGTTCTATGTTTTCGGCAATGAGAGTCGGCAAAGGCTGCTCATTTTTCTCATGCTTGCAATATCGTTTATTCTTCTTTTGGGAATGTTTCATTTCACCGCGGGTTCCGCTGCCGAGTATGTAAGCGGACTTATCCTATCGGGAACAAAAAATTTTTTGCCGATTTCAAGCGCGACGGTCACACGCACAGCTCTCCGCTTCTCTCTGCCCGCGCTTACATATTCGGTGCATGAAGACGCCGTCCTCCCCGACCCTACCGAGCCTGCCGAAACAGAAAGCGTCCCGCCGCTTCCCGTTCCTCAGGACAATTCTCAGAGCGTTACATATCGGACGGCGGAGGAAAACGGCTATGTTTCTTCAAACGGAATTTATATAAATAATCAAACCGATGCCTCCATTGACCTTGACGCTCTTTTAAACGCGCCTCTTCCGTTTTCAATTTCCCCGGAGCCGTCTGTTCTCATTGTGCATACTCACACAAGCGAAAGCTATACTCCCTCGGAAAAGTACAATTACACCCCCGGCGAAACCGACAGAACTCAGGATCTTCAATACAATATGGCTGCGGTAGGAGACGCTGTATATCGGAAACTCGTCTCCGCGGGAATAAACGTTATACACGATAAAACAATAAACGACTACCCCTCCTACAGCGGCAGCTATTCAAAAGCTCTGAAGCTCATCGAAAGCTATACCGAAAAATATCCCTCCATAAAGGTAGTTCTCGACATTCACCGCGACGCAATCATAAAATCCGACGGCACTAAAATTAAGACCGTCACTACCATAAACGGCGAAAGCGCGGCACAGGTAATGCTTGTCGCGGGTACCGACAAAAGCGGCCTTAATCATCCCGATTGGAAAACAAACCTCTCCTTCGCCCTGAAGCTTCAATATGAAATGAATAAGCTCTACCCCTCTCTTGCCCGCCCCATTAACCTGAGAAAGCAGCGCTTTAATCAGCACACTGCCCCGGGAGCGCTTATAGTTGAAGTCGGCACAAACGGAAACACTCTTGACGAAGCCTTGAAGGGCGCTTCCCTCTTTGCGGATGCGCTTATATCCGTGCTTTCGGAATAAAATTCTCTAAAAAACCTGCCCGATTGTATACAATATGCCTTGGCATTTCAAATTTAAACGATGAATTTCACTCTTGCAAATATACCTTTAACGTGCTATAATTAAGTTTGACTGCAAAAATCTTTTCGCCTTACGCTAAAGGAAATTAAATTTTAAAAGAAAGGAGCGTATTTTTATGAAAAACTGCGAAAAGTATCAAAGAAGCTATTTCATGCCGCCTGTACCCTGTTACGACTGGGTAAAAAAGGAGTATATATCAACTCCTCCCATATGGTGCAGCGTCGATCTACGCGACGGCAATCAGGCTCTTATTGAACCTATGGGGTTGGAAGAGAAACTAAAGTTTTTCGAGCTCCTTGTAAATATAGGCTTCAAGGAAATCGAGGTCGGCTTCCCTGCCGCCTCCGATACGGAGTATGAATTTCTCCGCGCCCTCATCGAGCGCAACCTCGTTCCCGAGGATGTAACGCTTCAGGTGCTGACACAGGCGCGTGAGCATATTATTAAGAAAACTTTCGACGCGCTTCGCGGCGCGCCGCGCGCCATTGTTCACCTTTACAATTCCACAAGCGTCGCTCAGCGCGAACAGGTTTTCAAAAAGGATAAGGAAGCTATCAAGCAGATAGCTGTTGACGGCGCTGTTCTTTTGGACAAGCTCGCGAAGGAGACTGACGGCAACTTCTCCTTTGAATACAGTCCCGAAAGCTTTACGGGTACTGAGCCCGAATATGCGCTTGAGGTCTGCAACGCCGTTATAGACGTATGGAAGCCCACTCCCGACAGAAAGGTAATTATAAACCTTCCCGCCACTGTGGAGACGGCTCTTCCCCACGTTTACGCTTCACAGATAGAATATATGCACAAGAACCTTCACTGCCGCGAAAACATTATTATCTCCCTTCATCCTCACAACGACCGCGGAACAGGCGTTGCCGATGCGGAACTCGGCATACTTGCCGGCGGCGACAGAGTTGAAGGCACACTCTTCGGCAACGGAGAAAGAACAGGTAATGTTGATATAATCACGCTTGCATTGAATATGTTCTCGCACGGCGTGGATCCCAAGCTTGATTTTTCCGATATGCCCAAAATCTGCGAGCTGTACGAAAAATTCACGGACATGAAGGTCTATGACCGCGCGCCCTACTGCGGCTCCCTTGTATTTGCGGCATTTTCGGGTTCTCATCAGGACGCCATCGCAAAGGGCATGGCTTACCGCAAGGAGCATCACACAGAGCAGTGGTCCGTTCCCTATCTTCCCATCGACCCCGAGGATGTGGGCCGTACATACGACAGCGATGTTATCCGCATTAACAGTCAATCGGGCAAGGGCGGCGTAAGCTATATCCTTCAGGAAAAGTTCGGCATCAATCTTCCCGTAAAGATGAAGGAGGACATGGGCTACACCGCAAAGTCTGTCTCCGATGTCAACCACAAGGAGCTTTCTCCCGACTGGGTTCATGAGATTTTCCTTGACAAATATGTCAATAACCGTAAGGCTTTTGACGTCACCGAGGCGCATTTCTCTCAGGTGGGCGGCATATCGACTGTTGTCAGCATCCTCAAGGGAGACGTCAATATGACTGCCGAAGGCAAGGGCAACGGCCGTCTTGACGCTGTTATGAACGCATTGAAGGACGCGCTCAATATTGAATGTAACCTTGTGTGCTATGAAGAACACGCCCTTACCGAGGGCTCTCACTCCAAGGCTATCGCCTATGTGGGTCTTACTACATCCGGCAGTAAGATTTATTGGGGCGCGGGCATCCATGAGGATATTATCACAGCCTCAATTGCGGCTCTTACATCGGCAATAAATAACGCGCTTTAATATTTTAAGCAAGCGGAGGCTGACCGTTGGTTTTCAGACCGACCTCTCAGCAGTCACACGAATCGCTCCGCGCGCAGTTTTAACCGCATAAAAACCCGTTCCGAAAGCTTTCGCGCTTCGGAACGGGTTTTT
>CAZIBK010000145.1:0-4186 GCA_964537125.1 uncultured Oscillospiraceae bacterium | reverse complement strand
GGCTGACGTCAGGTAATATCTTGCAAATCTCAGCTTTGGAAATCGGCGTCAAGCTATTAAGCACGGTTGCTTCTATGCGAGCCTTTTTTGTAATTTTCCCGCTGTGTACAACCGCGAAGCGTTGATCCAATTCTTTATAGCACATATAAAGCGTTGATAAAAAGCTTTTCATGAACGGCATATAATCATTTTTATTGTCGCCCCAACCTGCGGAAGATTGTCTTAATGATTCATAATAATACGCTTTATAATTATTTATCTGTTCTTCAAACGACACATATTTTCCCACATCATAGCCGTTTTTATAAAGCAACAGCAAAGAAAGCAGCCTTGACATTCGCCCGTTTCCATCCCTAAAAGGATGTATGCACAGGAAATCCAAAATGACGCACGGTATTAGCAGAAGCTGATTGATATTTGCGTTATCTCGCGCTTGCATATACGCAAGTTCGAGCTGCTGCATTGCTTCCGCGGTTTCAGCGGCAGGAGTCGGTTTGAAACGAACCTTTCTGTTCCCGACCGAGTCTAACTCCAAAATCACATTATCATCCGTTTTATATTGCCCTCCAAATTCATATCCGGTATAGCTCATCATTATTTCATGAAGCCGCAAAATATCTCTTTCTCTCAAATCAATATATTTATAACCGGCATGGATTTCATTTAATGCATCTCTGTATCCCGCAATTTCCGCTTCATTGTGATTCAGCGGAGCGCTGTTTTGATTTACAATTTCAGCAATACGTTCATCGCTTGTAACGATGCCTTCAATTTCGTTTGAACTCTTAACAGACTGTATTTTTGCTATTGATTCAAGTCCGGTAAAAATCAACGCGTATTTTTCTTTCCTCATTGCAGCCATTGTTTTCAGCGAAGATATACTTGCGGTTAAATTCACAAAATCGGCAGGTAATAATCCGTTATCCAAAAAATTATAATCAAATTTTCTCACAGTACCACCTCGCCCTTATCATACCATATTATATGCATATTTTCAATAGATAAAACAAAATTACTGCATATAAATTCGCAAATTATATGCAGTAATTTTGTGTTTACCGCTCGGGCGCGCGCACTTTTCTTTTAATTCCGCCTGAGGCAAAATCAAAAAAGGTCTGCGGCAAACGATTTTAAAACCGTTTGCCGCAGACCCGCTCTTTAAGAAAGTATATATACTTTTACGGTCTGTCTTCCAAAATCAAAACATTCTTCCTTTGTATTCATTACCAAGTCAACCTTATTGCCCTTTATCGCTCCGCCCGTGTCCTCTGCGGTGCAGTAGCCGTAAACGAAGCTTCCGTCAGCCGATTCAATATAAAGCTTTGACTTAAGCGGTATAACCGACGGGTCTACCGCTACCATGCCGACCCTGCATTTAACGCCGGTTGCCGTAAGTCCGTCCGAATAGGGCCATGTTTCATCTCCGGCAGGAGTATAAGCCGTAGCCGTGCAAGTAATAACCCTTGCGTTTGAAAGATCATAATTAAATTCAAGCTCAGACATCGCCGGGGATATTTTCTCCGAAACAGTCACTGTCATACCGTCCGTAATAAGGGAATCAACGGAGGGAGTCACCGTTTTTGTCGAATCAACGGTTATTTTGGCTTCCTTCAGAAATTCTCCCACTGTTTTGTTTTGTGTGTAAAGCTGAACTTCCGATCCGTCGCGTTTAAGATTTACAAGAGCCGCTCGCGTTACGTTGATTGTCATTCCGTCATAAACCCGCTCTTTCCTTGATGGGAACACGCCGTCGGCATCTTTAAGCGGATGCGCGAAATCTGCGAGAGTTTCCTCTACCGTCGGGGCATAGGTTATGGCGCCGTATGTCTCTCCGTTGTCATTCACAGTGATATATTTTGCCGATTTTATGACTATTCTCATCCCGTCCTGTATCCGAGCCGTGTCTTTATAGCAGATATAGTCATTGTCCTTTAATTCAATTTTGCTGTTAATGAGAAAATCTTCCACCGTTGAGGCGTATGTTGCATATTCCGTTTCCACTCCGTCAAAAGCAACGGTCACCTCTGAAGGATTTTTCTCCGCTGCGGCGCTGAAAATGTTGGTGAGCATGAGAGCCGAAAGAATTAAAGCTCCCGATTTTCTCCTTACAGCCTCGCTTTTGCCGATAATTCCTTTCATAATCATACCTCATTTCCGGATCTCCCGTAATTGTATTTTGCCGCGAGATACCTTTATTTAAGGAAGCTCGCGATTGCATAAAATTCGGAGCTTCCGCTGCGAAAAGCCGTTTTTTATCTTAAATAAGGCTATTCACATTGGCTGACTTTGACCGTACCTGCATTATAATCATTTTTTTAGTCAATGTCAATACTTTTTTCGCATTTTTGTTATAACTTTGTAACATTTGCTTAATTTCTTGCCCGCGTCCCTCCGATTTGGCGCTCTGTTTCATATATATTGCCCAAAAAAATTATTATTCATAAAACAAAACGCGGGATTGCAATTAAGCCTCAAGTGTGATATACTTAACGTAGTTATCTATGCGTATGTTTTTTATCATATTCACGGATTTGAAATTTCGCGGGGCTCTGTTCTCGGGAAAGTCTGTTATTTTGGAAAAGGGGTGTAATTTTATGTATAAAAAGCTTGCAATTTTTTTGGGCGCGCTGCTCATAGCCGCTCTCGGCTCTGTTATCACAGCCTACATTTTTTCGGGAAGGAGCAAAAAGCACAGCTGCTACGATGACGAATTGTTATTTATTTAACATTTTCTTGTTTTTGTAATTTATTTCCGATAAAGGAGTAAAATTTATGCAACGTTTTTTTAAGATTCTCTGCGTAACATTTTGCTTGATGGCTGTTCCCTTAATCTCACGCGCGGCATGCAATATAGTTATTGACGGAGAGCTTCTTTCCGCAACGGACGTCAACGGCAATACGGTCGAGCCGTTTATAGAAAACGGCACAACCTACGTTCCCGTAAGGGCGGTAGCCTCCGCTTTCGACGCCGAGATTACATGGGAGCAGTCCACGCTTACCGTATATATAGGCGCGAAGGGCGGCTCTCCGGTTCTCAATGAATATATCAACATATATTATAACGGTGAGGAATTTACCGCAAAGGATGTAAACGGCAGCAGAGTGTACCCCATCCTCCGCGAGGGAACCACCTATCTTCCGATTCGCGCAATCGGCGAGCTTTTCGGCAAAAAAATTTCGTGGGATTCCGTAGGTCAGACGGTCGGTCTTATCTCTCCCTGCGATGACAGCGCAATGGCGTATTTTAAAAGCTCTGTTCTCAACACCGAGCTTGCAGAAGGTCTCACAGCCGATGTGAGCTTTAACGGGAGCCTTTCGTATAACGGAGCCGCGGTTTCGGATTCAAGCGCGCGGGAAACCGAGGCGTACGGCAGCGCGGGCTTTTCTCTCGCCTCCTTTCTTCCGTCCGATTATGATTCATATGTGTCGTATCTTGGCGGCGGCAAATACTTTTTGAACGTTCCGTCAACGGCTTTTTCCGCACTGCCGTCCGTTTCAAAGGCTCTTTCAAAGAGAAATGCCGAAGCAGTTTTTTCGTATTTATATGTCACTGTCGAAACTAAAAGCGGGTATATTACATCGGTAAATCTTTCCGCCTGCGGAACGGTGAATTATAGCGGCGCGGTATTTGATTTGTCGTTTACGGTTTCCGCCGCGGTAAATTATCCGGAATCTTTCCAATTTCCCTTTACCCTCCCGCCCTCGGGCGGCGTAAACGAAAGCGCAAACGAGAGCGCCGAAACCGTTCCCGAGCAAAGCAATCCCGTTACAGCCGGCGACGTTAAGGACGCATCTGCCATATCGGCGCTTGCGGCGTCATATATAGATTATGTGATTGCCGCCGACGCAAAAAGCATATCTCTCCTTCTCAGCCCCGACGATTATAAGGAGCTGTTCGATTCGCGCTCGCAGGCTCAGATGAATCTTGATTTTTCCCTTGCGGTGCGCAATCTTGAAAAGAAGTATTCCGGTTCGGACGGCACATATACGGTCGATTCAATGGATTATATCGACGATCCCTCCGTCTACGGGGAAGACTGCGTGAAGGCTGTGCGGATATCGGCAGGTATAATTTTAAATGACGGCGATAATTCAAAAGCCGACGAACTCACGTTTACGGTAATAAAAATAGGCGAACAATGGTATATCGACAAGGATTCCATGAAGAGCCTTATTCCTTAAAAAA
>CAZIBK010000144.1:0-4225 GCA_964537125.1 uncultured Oscillospiraceae bacterium | reverse complement strand
TTACGCCCTTATTATAATACGGTTTTCTTTTAACCGCAATATTATTTATTCCTCAACATCCTTGTGACCTGTTATGGAATACTCCACCCACTCGGCTATATTTGTCGCATGGTCGCCTATTCTTTCAAGGTACTTCGCCGCCATAAGTATATTCAGGCAGCTCTCCTTATCGCTGCCGGGCTGCGCAAGCTCCTTTATCAGCAGCTCTTTAACCGTATTAAAGCGCCTGTCAACGTCGTCGTCTGCAAGTATAACCTGCTTTGCAAGCTTCAAATCGCGCCTTACAAAGGAATCCACGCTGTTAATAACCATTCTCGCGGCTCCGTTTGCCATATCATGCAGATGCACCTCGTTGATAACATCCCCGCCGCCTATGGATTTTGACAGCTCCGCTATATCCTCCGCCTGATCTCCTATTCTTTCCATGTCGGAAATCATTCTCATTGCGGAGGAAACCGTTCTCAAATCAGCCGCAACGGGCTGCTGCTGCAAAAGCAATCTCATACAAAGCGTTTCTATGTCGCGCTCCTTGGCGTCTACTTCACGCTCTATTGAAGCTGTCTTTATCCTGAACCTTTCGCTCCTTTCAAAAAGCGCCTTCACAGCACAGCTCAGCGCTTCTTCGCAAAGCGAACCCATCTTTATAAGCTCCGTATTCAGCATTTCGAGCTGTCCGTCCAGTTTTGCTCTCATTATCCGAACCTCCCCGTTATGTAATCCTCGGTTCTTTTGTCTCTCGGCATTGAGAATACCCTCTCCGCGTCGCCGAATTCTATCACCTCGCCGAGCAGGAAAAATGCCGTCTTATCGGAAATTCTCGCCGCCTGCTGCATATTGTGCGTGACCATAATTATAGTGTACCTTTCTTTAAGCTCCAACGCCAAATCCTCTATTTTTGAAGTGGATATCGGGTCAAGCGCGCTTGTCGGCTCATCCATGAGCAAAACCTCCGGTTCCACCGCCAACGCCCTCGCAATACACAGTCTCTGCTGCTGCCCGCCCGATATTCCGAGGGCGCTCTTTTTCAGCCTGTCCTTTACCTCATCCCATATCGCGGCTCCGCGAAGGGATTTCTCCACGATTTCGTCAAGCCTTAGCTTTGAATGTACCCCGTGAGTTCTCGGGCCGAACGCTATATTGTCGTAAATACTCATCGGAAAGGGGTTCGGCTTTTGGAATACCATCCCCACCCTTTTGCGAAGAAGGTTTACGTCCGTATTTCCGTAAATGTCCTCGCCGTCAAGCTTGACGGAGCCCTCGATTCTGCATCCTTCCGCAAGGTCGTTCATACGGTTGAGTGTCTTCAGAAGCGTTGACTTTCCGCATCCCGAAGGGCCTATAAAGGCAGATATCTCATGTTCGGGCAAATCAAGGCTTATGTTCTTCAGCGCCTGAAAATTTCCGTAGTACAGGTCAAGATTTTTTATTTCAAACTTCGCGCTCATTTAGCTCCCGCCTTTCCCGCAATGAGTCCCGATATAAAATTTATTATGACTACCGTCACTAAAAGTATCACCGCCGTAGCGTATGCCGCCTCCATATACAAGCCCTCGTTCAACAGACAGTACATATGCACCGCAAGCGTTCGTCCCGATCCCATGAGGCTTTTCGGGATTTTTGCCACGCTTCCCGCCGTGTAGAGGAGCGCCGCCGTTTCGCCGACAACTCTTCCCGCTCCGAGTATCACTCCCGACAGTATCCCCGGCATTGCATAGGGAAGAACTATCCTGAATACTGTCCTGAGCCTTCCCGCTCCGAGTCCGAAGCTTCCCTCGCGGAAGGAATCCGGTACCGAAAGAAGCGCCTCCTCCGTGGTTCGCATTATAATCGGCAGTATCATTATCGCAAGGGTCAGCGCGCCGCCGAGCATTGTATAGCCCCAACGGAACGTCACCCCGAAGAAAAGATATCCGAAAAGTCCGAAAACTATACTCGGTATGCCCGAAAGCGTCTCTGTTGTAATCCTGATTAGGTTTACAAGCTTGCTTCCCCTTTTTGCGTATTCCGCGAGGTATATTGCCGAGCAGATTCCCGTCGGAACCGCAAAGAGAAGCGTCATCAGCGTCGTTATAAGGGTATTTATTATCGCCGGCGTCATCGAGGAATTGTCGGTTGAATACTTCCATTCAAAAAGCTCCGGCTTAATATTGGGTACGCCTTTAATCAGTATGTATGCCAAAAGCGCGGACAAAACTCCGAGCGTAATGAGGGCTGAAAGCGATACAAGTATTCTGAGAACGAGCGAAAGAGGGCTTCTCCTATATTCCTTCATTACAAGACCGATAGTTTTTTTCCTCATTTACCGTTTCCCCCTTTTAAGCGCGGCGAAGAACATATTTATCAAAAGTATGAACACGAACAGTACAACCGCCGTAGCTATCAGCGCCTCGCGGTGAAGCCCCGAGGCATAGCCCATTTCGATAACAACATTTGCCGTCAGCGTGCGCACGCCCTTAAAAACGCTGCTCGGTATCTGCGCCTGATTGCCGGCAACCATTATTACAGCCATCGTTTCGCCTATTGCACGGCCTATTCCGAGCACAACTCCTGCAAGTATTCCGCTTTTCGCCGCCGGAATCACCGCAAAGAATACGCTTCGCTCATGGGTCGCTCCCAATCCGAGAGCGCCCTCGTAAAAGCTTTCCGGCACTGCCCTTATACTTGCCTCCGATACGCTTATCACAGTGGGAAGTATCATTATCCCGAGAAGGATCGACGCGGTCAGAAGGCTCTTGCCCGTCCCGAACAAATCCTGCATTATCGGCACTATAACCACCAATCCGAAGAACCCGTAAACTATACTCGGTATTCCCGCAAGCAGGTCTATCGCCGGCTTTATCAGCCTGTGAAGTCCTTCCGAGCAGAAGCGCGCCATATAGACCGCGCAGAGAATACCTATCGGCACTCCGATAATTACGGCTCCCGCCGTCACATAAATACTGCCGAGTATCATCGGGAATATCCCGTAAATGTCATTTCCCGGAAGCCATTCTGTTCCCGTAAGAAACCTTAGGAGCCCGATTTTTGCCATAGCCGGGAAGCCGTTTGCGAACATGAATATACATATCAGCCCCACCGCCGCTATTGAAATACACGCCGCCGCAAGGAATACATATTTCATCAACACCTCTGTAAATCGTTTGGATTTCATGCCTGCCTCCTTTATTCCGCAATGTCGGCCCATGAAGTAATTTCGCCCTTGAAAATACGCTTTACCGTTTCGCTCGAAAGCTCATCCGTCGGATTTGAATTGTTTACTATTACCGCGATACCGTCTATCGCTATAACGGCGGACCTTGCCCCCTGCGCCGTTTCTTCATCCTTTAGCGCGCGGGACGCCATACCTATGTCGCAAAGTCCCTCGATTGCGGATGTAATTCCCGTTGTTGAGTCGTTCTGCTGAACATCTACGGTAACATCGGGGTTAACCCTCCCGTATGCTTCCGCAAGCTTTTCCATAACGGGCGTTACCGAGGAGGATCCCGTTACGTTTACCTTCCCCGATGCGGAGGCGCCTTCAAATGCGCCTGTCGAGCCCTCGGAGATGTAGCCCGCGCCTTCGACGACTGCCTGCCCCTCATCGCTCAATATGTAGTCGATAAATTCCTGCGCCGCAGCGGTAACCTCGCCCTTTGTAACGATGTTGAACGGACGGGACGCCTTGTAGCTGCCGTTCTTCACGTTATCCGCCGTCGCCTCCGCCCCGTCAATCTTAAGAGCCTTAACGTCGCTCACGAGAGAACCGAGCGATACATACCCTACCGCCGCCTTATTTCCCGCGACAGTCTGAAGCATTACAGCCGTGCTGTTTGTGATTTCCGCGTCTTTAGCGGTTGTATCCGTCTTTTCTCCCGCCTCATTCTTTTCTTCGATTCCGAAAAGCTCTATGAACGCTCCTCTTGTGCCGCTGCCGTCCTCCCGCGAGCAAACCGTAATTTCCTTGTCAAAGGACGCTGTGCTGTTTACATCATCTGTCCCCGCCTCTTTTGCTCCGCATCCCGTAAGAAGCGATGCCGTCAAAAGTGCAGCCATGCCCAAGCCAATAATTCTCTTCATAAAACTATCCCCTTTTTTGATTTTTGCGGAGGCGTTCCCTCAAAAGCGTTACCTCTCCGCCCTCGCCGCCTCCCCTTTACAACAGTGAGTATAGCTCTCGCGCGTTAAAAACAAAACCGTACCGCCGTTAAATCCGTGTAAAAAAAATGCGCCGACACAGGTCGGCACA
>CAZIBK010000143.1:0-4231 GCA_964537125.1 uncultured Oscillospiraceae bacterium | reverse complement strand
ACAGTCTGAAGGCTCCTGTCCATCAGAGCAGGAGCCTTTTTATCGCCTTATTCAGCCTCTTCGATATATACTCTTCTTGCGCCGTCGTTCCAGTCGACCTCGCAGCCGAAGCTTTCGGCAATAGCTCTGACCGGAACCATAGTCCTCTCATTTATTATCTGAGCGGGAACGTCTATCGTCACTGCCTGACCGTTTACATAAAGCTGATCCGAACCTATCGCAAGGCTGATTACAGTATCGCCTCTCACAGCCGTTACAGTCTTTGCGGCATCGTCCCATTCAACTTCCGCGCCCATCGCCTCAAAAATTGCGCGAAGGGGAACAAGGGTTCTGTCGTTTACTATAACCGGTTCCTGACCGTAGGGCTCAAAATCGATGTTCTTTCTGTCGTATCCTACAAGGATTTCATCTGTAAATTCGTATTCTTCATCCACATAGCCCTCCGGCTTGCCATAGATGGCAACCTCAAGAGGCTTGCCTCCCCAAAGAGCGGAAGCGCCGCCGTTTTGAAGGTTGCTTACAGCGGTAACCGTCACCTTAACGTACCTGTAAGCCGTGGTGTCATCAACCCATCCCACTCTGAACGCGGGATCGTCATAATCGCCGTCCGTCTGGTCTGAAATAAGTGTCCAGTCAGTCATATTGTTGCTACCGTACGCCTTAAAATAGGAAGCGCAAGCGGAACCGATGTATAAGTCGTTTGTAAGGTTTACTTCCGTAATTACAGTGGGTACCTCAAGGTCAACTATAATGTCATACGGAAGATTGCTTACCTCCGTCACCTCAGAGGACTGAAGCTGCGTATTATCCGTAATTCCGGGAGCATCCTTGCCTTCAACAGTCGCCTTCTTGCCGAGGGATACATATTCACCCGACTGTACGGCTATTGCGCCCCAATAGGGATGATATTCCATCTTGTAGCACCAAGCGCCGGTAGCTATACCGTCGTTGATTGCCATGTGCCAGTAACGCTGATAGTTGGTTTTTCTCCAGCCGCCGCTCTGACCCCAGTTGTAGCCGTGACCGCGCCATACAACTCTGCCGGAATCACTGCCGTATCCCCATACGCCGTTTGCCTGGGTCGCGAATGTACCCGAGTTTGCGATTTCACGAAGGGGACTCCACGGCTCGTCAAGAGCCGTCGTGCTCGCATACCTTGCCTGGCTTGCAAACCATCCGTTTGCCGTAGATGTGTAGATATAATACGCGTTGCCGTCGTGGAATACAGACGGAGACTCCTGCCTCTGTCCCTTAAGGGCAACCTGCATAACCTTTTCGGGCATCAGCCAATCCGCGTCAAGCTTTAAGATAAGCATATCCTGATTCATGTTTGTAGCGCTGAAGGTGTAGAAATCGTCGCCGTCTATAAATCGAACCATATCTCGCGAGTCATAGCCGAAGGGTCTGCCCACATAATAGCCCGAAAGCTCGTTTTTACCGGGATTTTCAATCTTCTCGTACTGCTCCCACGGGCTGTCGGTGGGAAGTATCTTTCCGCCCGAAACGGTTATGCCGTAAGGCTCTACCTCCTCCGCGTCTCTGCCGGGCTTAAATGTGGCGAAGAACAGCTTTGCGGCGCCGTAGCCGTCGGTTCCCTCGGCATGACCCGAGAAGGAAATTGTCTCCTTGTCCACATGGAGGTCGCTGTGCGAGCCCTCAAGTCTCATATCAACAAAAATTGGGTAAACAATCGTATATTCATCGGGCCAGTTAAGTCCGTCGTCGCTCTCTCTGTAGCGAATAGATGTAACGGAGCAGCTGTTGTCCCAGATTGTGCCGTCAAAGCCTGCCGCGACAAATTCATCTCTTGTAACGCCCTGGAACTTTACGCTGTAATACTTTCCGTTAATATTAAATCCGCTCGGGCTCGGCTCGCTTGTGATAAGGGGATTGGGTACCCAGCCGCCGTTCACATTGTCGTCATAGCCCGTAAGCTCATCAAGATTTAACGCAAAGGTCATAACTGTATTTGTCGTGCCTACAGCAATCACATTGCTGTTGTTATATGCCTTGACAGTGTATGTATAGTTCTTGTTTATATCGAGGTTGTATTCCTGATAGCAGTCACCCGTTGCGGTGCCTATAAGCATATCGCCGCGGTAAACCTCATATTTTGTAGCGTTGGGATAGAGCGGCCAGCCGATATTTACATTGTTGACCGTATTCTCGCCTTCAATGCGGAACTCTGCCGCCGTTGCGCCCCATGGCTGATTGTAAACATACGCCTCGGCAATCTCGCTCTTTGTTCCGTTGGACGCAATTGCGCAAGCCTTGATATGCGCGTTTCCGTTTGTATAGAAAGCGCCCTCATACTTTGTGCTTGCGGCAGTCGGATCGCTTCCGTCCGTCGTATAATAGATAAATGCGCTGCCTGCGGGATGAGTTATTGTAATAGGCTCATATGTGTCGATGGGATATGTTTCGCTGCCGCCCGAAACATTCATAACGGGCTTAACATTTGCAGCCATATATTCATTGATTTCATCTACCGACAGAGCTTTGTCAAATATTCTCACATTGTCTATCAGTCCTTCTCCGCCTATTGTGAGTACGGAGTTTGCAAGAACGCTCTTAATGTCATATGCGCCCTGCTGAGATGCTGCCAATTCACCGTCTATGTAAAGCTTTAATTCGCTTTCGGAGAAGGAAGCCGTAATTCTCTTCCATTCGGTTGTTCCCTGAACCGACAACGCGGTCTCGACTGTTCCTATAGCAATATTTGCCGCGGAATCGGAAACCAAAAGCTTGCCGCCGGTAACCTTGTTCTCTGCGGTCACGGTCAAAGCGCCCGTCGTCTTGCTGTCATACGAAACCGTAAACGCGTCAAGCCCGTTGAGAAGACCCGCGCCGTTCACAGCGTTTACCTGCATATAAAAGCCGTCTCCGACGTCTGCCGCCTGCCCGTAGCCGTCCATAGACGCCGCGTATTTGGGAGTGCCGAAATGCTCAATCTTGCTTCCCTCTTCCACACTGTCAAAATCGAAGGATGTAAGCACACTGTCGCCCGCGTCGAGAGGAAGAAGCGTAACCGTATAATCTCTCCTGTTTCCGTTATAGACCATTGTGAGCTTAACTTCTCTTTCGCCTTCGCCGTACTGAGGACGCGTAACAACGCCCGTGTTGGGGTTTATCGCGCTCTCGTCCTCAGACTCCCACTTCAGACCGTTTCCTATGGGAAGAGTGATATTTTCGCGAACCTTCATACCGTCCGTGACGTATGTCTGATTTTGAAGCTCAGTCCATGTAAGCTCCTTGATTTCATCCGTATATGCCTTAGCCTGATCCTGCGAAATTGTGCCTTTGATAAATCTCAAATCACGGTAATAGGAATCCACGTTAATTGTGCCGGAGCTTGTCGCGCGGTTAAGCCGAACAGTATCGCCTCCGATTTCATCGGCTCCGATACCCTTGGAATCAACCTCCGCAACCTTTTCGCCGTCCACATAAACCGTCAGCTTGCCGCCGCTTGCGCCGTTAAGAGCGATAGAATAGTTGTGCCACATATCCGCCAAGGGACGCGGGAAGGATGCGGCTACCGCGTCCTGACCGTTTTGCACCAGAACCACCGCCGACGTATTTTCGGCATAATAGTAGCGAAGCGTCAGGCTTTTCTGCGAATAGTCGGAACTGCCGTAAAGGAAAACGGTTCTCTTGCTTGCCTCGTCCTCCGAAGGCGTTCTCGACTGATTGAGGTCAACCTTCGCGTCAAATGAGAACGATATCAAATCGCCCGTAATCTTTGTGCCGGGATAATCCGATACAAGATGACCTGTATTGTCGGGATTGCCCGCGCTGTTGTTCCTGTGAAGCGTCAGATATTCTTCACCTACAATTGCGTTGCCGTCTGACGGGGGAACCAATGCCGCGCCCTCATTAAGCACGTCATTAAACTGATACTCGCCCCGCAAAGGAAAATGCGCGACCACATTTGAATACTCGTCCGCCGCGTAGGCAAAGCCGCCCATCGTACCGAGCACGAGTATCAATGTTAAAAGAGTTGATACAATTTTTTTCATTTTTCCACCTCATAGCATGATAGAATTTCAAGTCGGAATATTACCGCGGCAAGGTATCATTCCACTTTTATAAACTATATCACATATATACGGCTTTTTCAATAACTTTTCTTGTTGATTGTGCCAAAACTTTTCCCTCGCGCGAGAGCAAAAGTCATGTTTATATCAAAGATAAATAAAGAATCAAAGCCTATTTACAATGTGACAAGCTTGAC
>CAZIBK010000142.1:0-4242 GCA_964537125.1 uncultured Oscillospiraceae bacterium | reverse complement strand
TCTCCTGCAAAAAGCCGTACTTGTCTATCAGGTCGCGGTTTTGCAATACCTTTAATTCGGTGTACACGTTGTCCTTTTCCGAAGTCACCTTGATTGAGTTTTTCATATCCTCTATTGACAGACTGTGGTTCACCTCGCCGCGATAGTCGGGCGAGTACACCTCCGGAATATTCGATGCAACGGTGAACTCCGGGTATGCCGTAAGCTCACCGATTTCGTAAATCCGTAGTCCGTCCGGTACAAAATCATAATTG
Organism: uncultured Oscillospiraceae bacterium; assembly: GCA_964537125.1. Lineage (GTDB taxonomy): Bacteria > Bacillota > Clostridia > UMGS1883 > UMGS1883 > CAZIBK01. The sequence continues at coordinate 3,988 of CAZIBK010000142.1, read as the reverse complement.
TAATCGCCGCCGCATTTATCAAGAATATCCGTTATAATATCCGATATAGTCTTGTCAAAGTATATCTCGTTTATATTCGCCACAAGCTCCGGCAGCATAACGATGTTTATCGATAAATCCTCGCACAATTCCCGTATCGCCTCGGAAGCCGTGATGTTCTTAAACTGATACGTCTGCTGCGTTTTATTAAGATACCACCCTAAATCGACAACATCGCATTTGTTTACAAAACTGTCGCCATCGTCAATTTTGGTAATAACGCCGCGAAATATTTCCGCGTTTGTAACCTGCTGCACAATGTCGCCGACCTCCGGCGAATATATCAAATCCTCTATATACGCGCCTATCGGTTTTGGCGTTTCAAATGACATTGTGGTTGACAATTCGTATATACTGTTTTTCCACGACAGATTACCAACTATGTTTGTAATCTTATTGCCGCTTACGTATATCTCCAATTCGCCTGTAGGCTCTATCACGTCCGTGTTTTGCAGCTTTTCATGAATGTTTTCCGCGACTCGGTTATTCCATACTACGGTCGGCTCTGTTTCCGTGTCGCTATATGAGTTTTCGGAATAAAGGTATTCTTCACCGTTTGCGCCGTATGGGATGTCGCTCTTGTATTCGATATAATCCTTATTATAATACCCTGCTACGTCCTTATCTTTGTCGGAGCCGAAAAAGCAATAAAAGGTATAACTACTGCCTCCGCCGTCAAACCGCGATGGGTTTTGCTTTATTGTCGTTGAACCCTTGATATATTGTGTTCTGTCCTCGCTATCGCCGTTATTCCAGTGTCCTGAAATAGCTGCGTCCAACGGAAACATATCGTGTTCGGTGACATACCGTGGCAGCACTCTTTTGCCCTCAACCAGTACCGACCTGACTGCATCGACCGCCGTTTGAGTATACCCGCGCGTCCAACTGTCTGAGCTGTACCAACCGCCGTGAATGGTCTTTAAAATATTATCTTCTGTATTGCTTCTGCCGTACGTTACCTCGTTTAGGTTCGCCATCTGGCTTGCTTCCTGTTTACATGCGAGTAAATCATCGCCGCCCTGCTCGCCCGTTACGCATTTCGCTATATCTATAATCGCGCTTTCGGATAAACTGTATTTCTGAAATTCCGTAGCTTTCACGGATGTGCCGCTTGTGATTCCCGCGCCGTTCTTTGAAATTATCCAAAATCCGTCAATACAGTTATTGCTTATACAACAGTCTTCAATATACTCAGAGCTCCACGTCTTTGTTTTTGACATCTCGTAATGATTGCCGTTAGGGTCGTTTACCCGAATTTGATTACTGCCGTTAATACCGCATAAAACTATGTAATGTCCTCCTGCTGTAAAATCACAGGGACCATGAGGATTGGCTACAACCGGAATACCAGACTTTAACGCGGTTACAACATCATTGATATTTTTTGAATTTTTGACAGTCAAATTGTATGGCGATTTCCCTAATGCCGGGAAACAAACCGAACCATCTGTTGTTTTTCTGCCGCCCATCGTGTTTATAAACAATACTGCTGCGTTTTCCGGTGTTACATCAAAGCCGTATGACTTCAAAACCATAGCTGCAGATGTGGGACCGCACCCCGAACTTCCTATATTTCCGCCGCCGTAAAGCACGCTGCTCCAGCGGCTATCATTCTGTGAAAAATACGGGAATCCGTTTACCGTTTCGTCATATGCCATATCAGAACAACCCCGCTCTGTGCATTATTGTTAAATGGCGTAAATCCTGATAGTCCAAATTTAAACTGTCGCCCTCGCCCTGCAATACACCTACGTCAATCGCCGCCTGAACCGCTTCGTGCGCCCAAGACGGCATAGTGTCATCTATCTCGTTATATATCTTTGGATTTCCGAGTTCCTCAATAAGAGCGCGTAAATTCGTGACCTCTTGCTTTAATGCTTCCAATTCCTCCATATCAATCTCCTCTTCGTCATACCACGGCATGGGATTATCGTACCCCAGTAAATTCATCTGTTCAAAGGTAATCGTATACCACAAATCGCCGTCCGTTTTCATGCTGTACTCAAAATCCGTGACCGCCACGGGCATATTAACGGGCGTGTCCTCATGCTCGTATGTTATGATAAGTCGGATAGGATATTTTTTCTCTATCCATGTATCAATCATATACACATAGTCCCAGCCCCACATATCGGGGTTGTATGTATGGTGTATGAACGGGCACGTCTTTGTCGGGAATATGCTCTCTATTCCTATCCCTTTGAGCTTCGGCGTACCTATGAGCATAATCTCCTCACCCGATACCGTCTCGAATTTCTCGGTTGTCTGCGGTTTCGTAATAGTGAACGAGGAGGGCATTACGGGAATTTGCAAAACCTCCTCACGGTTGTTCACGCTTAAAAATATATCCATTTAGCCCTCCTATTACATATTGTTCAACACTTCAACAATACGCCGTGCGACCTTGTTTGGCAAATCCGTATCATCGCCGCCGCCCTCAATGGTGACCGTGATGTTATTGTTGTTCGTAACCGCCGCTCGTGCGGGTTGTGCGCCACTGACTATTCTATCGGCAAATTCGTGCAGTTTATTCCATAACGTTTCAAGTGGTAATACCGCCTCATGTCCCGCTTCGCCGCCCGCAAATAGACTGTTGCCGCTGCCGCCAAACACCGTTGGATGCGTCAATATACCGCCCTGTGCGTACCATTTTATGCCGAGCTTCGGTATCGGCGTATCAAGCCCTGCGATTGACAGGTGACCCGTTACCTCAATATGAGGCGTTTTAATTAGGCTTTTCAAATTCTCCCACGCGTTACTAATCGTGGTTTTGATAGTATCAAACACGTTAGATACCGTTGTTTTAATAGATGTAAACACGTTCTCAAATGTTGTCCGTATACTGTCGATAATACCCTTGATACCGTCGATAACGTTTGTGACAACCGTCTTTACGTTATTAAACGCCAGAGTTGCGGCAGAGGTTATCGCGTTCCAAATGCCGATAATAACACCCTTCGCGCCGTTAATTATATTCATAATGCCCGAAGTAACCGTCTGCACTCCGCTCTTGATAGTATCAAGGTTCAGCGTGAATATGCCTACTATGATTTGAATTACGCCTGTGACAACACTCTTTATGCCATCGAATATATTTGTGACAGCGGTCTTTATATTTTCAAAAATTCCTTTAATACTTGTAAAGAAATTTTGAAAGTTTTGCTTTATTCCCTCAACGATATTTGTTATTGTGGTTTTAACAATCGTTATCGTATTGGTAATGTGTGTTTTTATTCCATCAATCACTGTCGTAACCACAGTCTTGGCGCCGTTTATAATCGTTGACACGACATTTGTAATAGGTGCGAGAGCCGTCTGTACTCCGGTTTTTATCCCCGCGAATTTGTTTACTACCGCCTCTTTAACACCGCTGAATTTTTCCGCAATGCCTTCCTTGATACCGTTAAACTTTTCCTTTACTGCGTCAACCATAGGCGATAATTTTTCCTTAACACCTTCAACAACCTGTCCGAGCTTGCCACCCGTCATTTTGTTTATCGCATCGTACCCTGCTGTGTAATAGCCCTTTACGCCCTCCATTGCCGCATATGCCGCGCCTTTTAATCCGCCGCCGTGCTCGGTGTACGCTGTTTTTATGTTGTTCAGCTTTTCCGATACCGTGTCCTTAATACTGCCCCAAACAGTGGACGCTACATTTTTAACGCCGTTCCACGCGTTAGAAATGGTATTCTTGATACCGTTGAAAATGTTCTTGATACTGTTCCATAGGTTACTCGCAACCTCTTTTATCTTATCCCAGTTCTTGTATAGTGCAACGCCTATCGCTACCGCCGCCGCTATTGCCGCGACTACTAATCCGACAGGACTTGTCAAAAACGTCATTGCGCCGCTGATTAACGTTGACGCTGTGCTTATCGCGCTCCCTACACCCGTTATGATGTTTGCAACGCCGCTTATTGCCTTATACGCCAAAAATCCCGCAAGCACG
>CAZIBK010000141.1:0-4243 GCA_964537125.1 uncultured Oscillospiraceae bacterium | reverse complement strand
TTCGTCGGCTGATTCACCGGAGAGGGCAACGGAAACGTATTTCTTAATTTCCTTACAGAAGAGAAGAAGCGATGAATCCACATCCGCCATGGAGGGCAGACCGCGCACATCGATTGCATCGTACAGCGCGTCGATAAGATCCGAGGTATCGAGTACGACCTCGTGGTGATTGCTCTTTATATGCTTTACCATGAGGTCAATATAGTAGTCGTCGCTGTTCGGCTGGAAGCGGGAGGGTTTAAAATATTTTTCGTTATCGCGGTAAAAAACGGAAAAGGTGTCAAGGGTTTTGCCCCGCTCACGCATTTTTTCCGCGACAATGGCTGAAATAATGCTTGAATCGAGACCGCCAGAAAGGAAGGCGCCGATGGGGACGTCGCTCACCGTTTGCCTTTCTATTGCGTCACAAACAAGGAAGCGAACCTTTGAAACGGTTTCTTCAAATGTATCGGTGTGAGGAGTATCCCTTAAGGAAAAATATTCATGTATCCGGAGTCCGTTTTCGGAAAAGGTTCCGCACCAACCGCGCGGAAGCTCGGAAATATGCGAAAAGACAGCGTTTCCCGGCGTTCTGCCCGGGCCTATGAGCATAATTTCGCCTATCGAAGACAGATTTATTTCGGAAGAGACGTCGTTATGGCAGAGAAGCGTGGGGACGCTTGACGCAAAGATAAAGCTGCCCTTATCCGAGCTGTAGAAAAAGGGCTTTACGCCCATGCAGTCGCGGGCAAAAAAGAGAGATTCGTTTTTACTGTCCCAGACGGCGAAGGCAAATATACCGTTAAATTTGTCAAGGCACCTTTCGCCCCACATAATAAAGGAGAGCAAAATGACCTCGGTGTCGCCTCGGGTTTGGAAGGTGCAGCCCATCGCCGCAAGCTCTCTTTTTAAATCATCCGTATTATACAATTCGCCGTTATAGCAGATTGTATATTTTATGCCGCCGACCTCCCGCGTCATGGGCTGGCGCGAATTTTCAATATCGATAACGGCTAAGCGGCGGTGGATGAGAGCGGCATGCGGTTCAAAATACATGCCGTCTTGATCGGGGCCGCGTTCCTTCATTGTAAGGGACATATTTTCATACACGGATGAGTTTTTATCTAAGACACGGTTATAGTTTATTTCGCCTGCTATTGCGCACATATACATCCTCCTTCTGAGTTAGTATATGCAGGGGAGGGAGGATTGTTGCACTGAAATTAAAGCCTCAGAACACGCTAAAAGCCGTCGATTACTCGACGGCTTCGAAAGACTAACCTTGATCTCTAAGAGAAGGAGATTATCTGTTTTTTGCAAAGCACTCGCTGCAGTAGATAGGTCTGTCATTCTTGGGAATGAAAGGAACCCTTGCTATCTTACCGCAAGCTGCGCATGTTGCCTCATACATCTCTCTGTTTTCCTTGAGAGCCTGCTTCTTGGCAATTCTGCACTCTTTGCAACGTTGGGGTTCGTTCTGGAATCCTTTTTCTGCATAGAATTCCTGCTCGCCTGCTGTGAAAACGAATTCTTTTCCGCAATCCTTGCAGACTAATGTCTTGTCTTCGTACATGTTTGATCTCCTCGCTTAGATAAAATAAAATATTTCACCCCTATCGGTTCGCTCGCCGACTTGGGATATATGATGAAAATTGGAGCGGGTGACGGGAATCGAACCCGCGTAGCCGGCTTGGGAAGCCGGTGCTCTGCCATTGAGCTACACCCGCGAGAATCACTCAAACGCGTCGGAATACTTCTCGAACTTCTTCTTGATACGCTGGAGAGCGTTATCAATCGACTTGGAATCCTTTCCGAGCGCAGATGCAATATCGTTATAGCTCTTGCCCGTGAGATACAGTGAAAGCACCCTGCACTCAAAATTGCTGAGAAGCTCCTCCATTTTGACATAAACCATTTCCATCTGTTCGCGGCCGATGATTATGTCCTCAGGGTTGGACGCGTCGCCTTCGGCAATCATGTCGCTCAGGGTCTGATCATAATCATCCCCGTGGGCAGGCTTGTCCAAAGAAATGTAGGAATTGAGCGGGGTATGCTTAAGCCTTGAGGCACTTTTGACGGCGCTTATCATCTGCCGCGTAATGCAGATTTCCGCAAAGGTGCGAAACACCGCATCGCGGTCCGGACGATAATCCCTCACAGCCTTGAAAAGCCCTATCATGCCCTCCTGTATTATGTCATCCTTATCCGCTCCGGCAAGGAAATATGAATTGGCTTTGCGCGTTACCGCAGGGCGGAACTTACGCAATATATAATCGAGCGCTTCCTCCGAGCCTTCCTGCGCGGTGCGGACGATTTCCTCATCACTCATATCGTCAAAAGACGGCATATTCATGCCTCCATTCAAAAGCAACAGATGATAATATAGGATTGTATTTATTATACAACCGAAATAAAAAAAAGTCAATATGAAAATCGTATTGAAATAAAAATATTTATAATATATAATATAGAGTAGGTTTTAATGAAGGAGAATGAATTATGCCTCTTGACGCATCGGCAGTCAGAGCTGCCGTTTTTGAGATAAAGGACAATATACTCGGCGGGAAAATCGAGAAAATCTACCAGCCCGAGAGAGACGAGCTTTTGCTTGTCATAAGAACACAAAAGGGAGCAAAAAGGCTTACGGTAAGCGCAAACAGCGCAAACCCGAGGATATATCTTACAGACCTTACGAAGGAAAACCCCGAAAATCCGCCGATGTTTTGTATGCTGATGCGAAAGCATCTCACGGGCGGAAAAATAACGGATGTATCGCAGCGCGGCTTTGAGCGGATAGCCGATATTGAAGCAGAGACAAGAAATGAAATGGGCGACATCGTAAAAAAGCACATTTTATGCGAGATAATGGGGAAAAACAGCAATATCATGCTGCTTGACGAAAACGAAAAAATAATTGACGCAATAAAGCATGTCGATATTACCGTAAGCAGGGTGAGAAATGTATTTCCGGGGCTTATGTATCGGCTGCCGCCCGATCCGGGAAGGCAGAACCCTCTTTCCATGACGGAGGCTGACTTTTACGCCGTGCTTAATGAGTCCGGCGAGGGAAAGACAATAGATAAGGCGCTGACGGGAGCCGTAGGCGGCATAAGTCCGCTTGTCGCAAGGGAAGCGGCTTTCAGAGCCACCGGCGGAGCTGACCCCAAAATAGGGGAAATGAGCGGTATTGACAAGCAAAAAACCGCCGCCGCCTTGTATGAAATTTTCAAAAAGGTGAGAGAGGGGGATTTTTACCCCTGCCTGATATATAAGGACGGGGAGAAAAAGCCCCTTGATTTTGCTGCCGTCGAGATAACCCAATACGGCGAGGGCTTTTGCGTTGAAAAAAAGAGCGGCATGTGCGCCGCAATGGAGGACTATTATGCGGAGAGGGACGCAGCCGAAAGGATGCGCTCACATTCCTACGCCATCATGAAGAGCGTGTCGGGAAATCTTGACAGGATAAGAAAGAAGAAGGTTATTCTTACGCAGACAATAAGGGACGCGGCCGAGCGCGATAAATACAAGATTGCCGGTGATATTATAACCGCAAACCTCTATCGTATGGAGCAGGGAGACAGCTGTCTCACTGCGGTAAATTACTACGACCCAGAGCAGAAGGAAATAACCGTAAAGCTCAATGAGGCGATTTCGCCTTCAAAAAACGCGCAGCAGTATTACAAAAAATATTCAAAGGCGAAGACAGCCGAGGCGGAGGCGAAAAAGCAGCTCCGGCTGGCTCTCGCGGAGGAGGAATATCTTGAAAGCGTCATGCTTGAAACCGAGCGGGCGCAAACTCCGTCGGAGCTTGACGAAATACGCCGCGAGCTGATAAGCACCGGTATAATAAAGGTGCGCGGCACAAAGAAAAAGAAGGAGAAAAAAGCCCCTGTCTCCGCGCCTGTTGAATATCATTTTGAGGGATACACCATATATTCCGGCAAAAATAACGTCCAGAACGACTATCTTACCATGAAAATGGGGCGCGCGAACGATTTGTGGCTTCACACAAAGAACATCCCCGGCTCCCATGTTCTCGTGAAGTACATGGGCGAGGATTTCCCGAACAATGTGATTGAAACAGCAGCCGTCATCGCCGCCACGAACAGCAAGGGCGCAGCTTCGCCGAAGGTGGATGTGGACTACTGCCCTGTGAGCCATGTGCGAAAGCCTAACGGAGCCAAGGCGGGGATGGTGGTTTACGAGGGCTACAGCACCGCCTCGGTTGCGCCGGATGCGGAGCTTTGCAATCGTCTCAGAGCCG
>CAZIBK010000140.1:0-4273 GCA_964537125.1 uncultured Oscillospiraceae bacterium | reverse complement strand
AAGAATAAATTTTCCACGCAATAAAACCATTTTAGCACAAATACAAAAAAATTCAACATATTTTTGCCGGAGGGGATTAAAGAAAACTTGCGTTTTCACCGTACTCGTGGTATGATACTATAAACAATATTTTAAAATAATATTTTTCGGGACTGTTCCCGGAGGGAGGAAAGGCAAATATGTATATAAAGGAAGATATACTGAGGCTTGTACGGGAGAACGACGTTCACTTCATCCGTCTTCAGTTTACGGATATGAACGGCTGCCTCAAAAACATTGCGATAACCGCATCGCAGCTTGAAAAGGCGCTGGACAACAAGATATACTTTGACGGCTCCGCAATAGACGGATTTGTGACAATAGAACGGTCGGATATGTATTTGTATCCCGATCTCAATTCGTTTACCATATTCCCGTGGAGACCTCAGCAGGGTAAGGTGGCAAGGCTTATATGCGACATTTACAATGCGGACGGAACACCCTTTGAGGGCGACCCGAGGTATGTCCTTAAAAAGGAGATTGCCCGTGCCGAAAAATTGGGATATACTTTAAACATAGGCGCGGAGTGCGAGTTTTTCCTTTTCCACACCGACGAGCTGGGAGGCCCCACCACAAAGACGTATGACGAGGGCGGATATTTTGACCTTGCGCCTCTCGACATGGGCGAGGATTGCAGACGAGAGCTTATACAAAACCTTTCCGAGATGGGCTTTGAGATAGAGTCGAGCCATCACGAGGCCGCTCACGGTCAGCACGAGATTGACTTCCGCTATGAGGACGCTCTGACCGCCGCGGACAATATAATGACCTTTAAGCTTGTGGTAAAAAACGTTGCCTATAAGCACGGACTTCACGCCTCCTTTATGGCTAAGCCCGTGTACGGCATAAGCGGAAGCGGGATGCATGTGAATTTATCGCTCTTTACGAGGGGCGGAAACGCATTCTGCGACAAAAACGGAGAAGACGGACTTTCGGATACGGCGTACAGCTTTGTCGCGGGCATTATGAGGCACGCAAGAGCCCTGACAGCCATAGTCAATCCTACGGTAAATTCTTACAAGAGGCTTGTGTCGGGCTTTGAAGCGCCCGCCTATATTGCATGGTCCACGTTAAACAGGAGCACGCTTGTGAGAATACCCGGTCAGCGCGGCGCTTCAACGAGAATAGAGCTTCGTTCGCCCGACCCGACGTGCAATCCTTACCTTGCAATCGCGGCTATGCTGAGAGCAGGTCTTGACGGAGTGGAAAACAAGCTCACGCCTCCACCGAAGGTGGATGTGTCGGTGTACGCTCTTTCCGAAGAGGAAAGAGAGGCGATGGGCATAGAAAGCTTGCCGAAGTCGCTTATAGGCGCGGTAGAGGAGCTTAAGAAGGACGAGGTTCTGCGCGACGCGCTGGGAGAGCATGTATTCGGTCAGTACATCAGCTATAAGACAAAGGAATGGGACAGATACGCCTCTCAGGTGACACAGTGGGAGATAGATGAATATCTGACGAAATTCTGATATATATGCCAATTTGTTCTGAAAAGGGTGATAGTGAAATATGAAAAGCGTGCTGCTGGCGTTCCAAAACGATCAGGCAAGTGCTGTCATACGGAATGTTGCACTCCGGGGAGGATATAAGGTATATGCCGAATGCAGAAGCGGCGCAGAGGTGATAAGATTTTCGGAGAGGATGGGAGAGGCGCTCCCGACGGTGATATGCGGATTCAGGCTTGCGGACATGACGGCAAAGGATCTGTACGATATGCTGCCGCGCGGGTCGAATATGGTAGTGCTGCTCTCGCCTCAGCAGTCGGCGTTAAGGTTTGATTTTCCGCCGGAGGTGCTGGCGCTCAATCTGCCTGTGGCGCGGCAGGAGCTGTTGAATACTCTCGACAATATCGAATCTATGGCTCCGGAAAGGAACGCTCCTCATGAACGTGTGCGCAGAAGCGAAGAAGAAAAGAAGATAATAGACGAGGCAAAGGCGCTGCTTATGTCGCGTCATATGATGACCGAGACGCAAGCCCACAGATATCTTCAGAAGCAGAGCATGAATAACGGCAGAAAGATGGTCGATACAGCTGCTCTGATTCTCTCCCGAGGCAGCTGACAGCGCCATGGAGGATACAAATGCAGAAATTTGAACATATAGATTTTGAAAATCAGAAAATAATAATGGATAGGGTAAAGGCGTCCTTTGGCGGACGGGAGCATTATGCTCTTGTGGAAACCTACGGCTGTCAGCAGAATGTGAACGACTCGCAGAAGTTCGAGGGTATGCTGATCCAAATGGGATACACGCTTACAAACGAGCGCGAAAATGCCGATTTTATCCTTTTTAATACATGCGCCGTGCGGGAGAATGCCGAAAACAAGGTGTTCGGGAATATAGGAGCGTTAAAGCATCTGAAAGAGAAGAAGCCGTCGCTGATAATTGCCGTAAGCGGCTGCATGACTCAGCAGGAGTCCGCCGCCGAGAGGATAAAGGCTAAATACCGCCATGTGGATATGATATTCGGCACTCATTCAATGCACTCTTTCCCCGCCATGCTGGAGGAAGCGCTGGAGACAAAAAACAGGATAATCGATATTTCCGCAAATGATTTTATATGCGAGGGCATACCCACCAACTATGACGGCGGAGCGAAGGCCTTTGTGTCGATAATGTACGGCTGCAACAATTTTTGTACATACTGTATAGTTCCGTATGTGCGGGGCCGTGAGCGGAGCCGAAGTCTTGAGGATATTTTGCGCGAAATAACGCTTCTTGCGCAAAACGGCGTAAAGGAGGTAACTCTTCTGGGGCAGAACGTCAATTCCTACGGCAAGGATCTGGGAATGACAGAGGGCTTTGCCGCTCTTTTGGAAAAAGCGGACGATATAGAGGGAATAGAGCGCATAAGGTTTATGTCGAGCCATCCGAAGGATATTTCCGATAAGGTTTTAAACGTTATGGCAAGCTCAAAGCACATATGCCATCAGCTTCATCTGCCGCTTCAAAGCGGAAGCGACAAGGTGCTGAAGGATATGAACCGAAGCTATGACAGCAAAAAATATCTCTCGATTGTCGATAAGGCGAGAGAGCTGATGGAGGATATAGCAATAACAACGGATATTATAGTCGGATTTCCGACGGAGACGCGGGAGGATTTTGAGCAAACTCTCGAAATGCTGAAAAGGGTTCGCTACGACAGCATTTTTTCGTTTATTTATTCAAGGCGCAGCGGAACGCCCGCGGCAAATATGAAAAGCGCGGCAACGGACGCGGAAATAAAGGAGCGGTTCGATGAAATGCTCTCCGTACAAAACGCCATTTCCTACGAGATAAATTCCCGCGCGGTGGGAAGGGAGGAATATGTTCTTGCGGAGGGCCCGAGTAAGACGGAAAAGGGCGTTCTTACGTCACGCAATTACGCAAACAAAATAGTCAATTTCAAAGGCGATGAAAGTCTTATCGGACAGCTTGTGAAGGTTAGGATAACACGCGCACAGACATGGGTTCTGTTCGGAGAGATTATAGGAGGATGATTTTAATGAATGACATACTTACAAAGGCGCGCGAGCTGGGAGAGGCAATAGTTCAGAGCGAGGAATTCAAAGCCCTCAGGGACGCGGAGGAGCTTCAGGAAAACGATTCCGAGGCAATGGCAATTTTAAAAGCCTATAACGATGAAAGGAAGGCGCTTGCGGAGGAGATAACGGCGGGAAATGTGCCGGAGGAACGCATGAGCGAGATTCGCGCCCGTCTTGAAGAGCTTCACGAGTCGGTAACTGCCAATGCCACAATTGCGGCTTATACCGAGGCGCAGAAGAGGTTCGAGGGCATAGTGTCGCAGATGAATGCCATTTTGACCTATTATATGACGGGACAGCTTTCGGTAGGCTGCTCGGGTAATTGCTCGGGCTGTGCGGCAGGCTGCGGACAAGCTTAAAAAAGCGTTAAAAAAGTGATATTTTTTGAAAAATTGTGTTGACAAGCGAAATATAATGTGGTAAACTAATCATTGTCAAGGGAGACATGTGTACGCAGCGCGTACGCCTGTCTCTTTTTGCGTTAGTATATGGTTTTCGGGCTGCTCCCGAGTCGTATCGGCATCTTAGGAATGACATAATTTACATCTTGGGAACGACATAACTTACATCTTAGGAACGACATAATCGAAAACGGCAAAGCCTCCCTTCAGGGAGGCTTTTGCCGTCATTTGAAAGAAAACCCCTCGGTCTGTGCCGAGGGGTTTCCTTAATAAGCGATATTTTCCGAGACGGATTTAAGCTGTACGAAGTTA
>CAZIBK010000139.1:0-4291 GCA_964537125.1 uncultured Oscillospiraceae bacterium | reverse complement strand
AAGTTCATGAACTGGGACAGACCGATACTGACGGACAGCGGCGGCTTTCAGGTGTTTTCCTTGGCAAAGCTCCGCAAGATAAGCGAGGAAGGCGTACACTTTCAGTCGCACATTGACGGGAAGCGTATATTTATGGGACCCGAGGAGAGCATGAGGATACAGTCAAACCTTGGCTCTACCATAGCAATGGCATTTGACGAGTGCATAGAAAATCCGTCGCCGTATGATTATGTAAAGGCATCCTGCGAGAGAACATATCGCTGGCTTGTGCGCTGCAAGGCGGAGCTGGAAAGGCTCAATTCTCTTCCCGATACGGTGAATCCGCAGCAGATGCTATGGGGCATAAATCAGGGCGGAACATACAAGGATATACGCATTTGGCATATGCGAGAAATTGCAAAGCTCGACCTTCCGGGCTACGCGATAGGCGGTCTGGCGGTAGGCGAGAGCGCTGAGGAAATGTATGATATTATAGAGGCTGTCGAGCCGTATATGCCGAAGGACAGACCGCGTTATCTTATGGGCGTGGGAACGCCGATAAATATACTTGAGGCGGTGGATCGCGGAGTGGATTTCTTCGATTGTGTTATAACGAGCAGAAATGCCCGTCACGCCAATCTTTTCACGGACAAGGGAGTGCTGAACCTAAACAACCGGAAGTTTGAAAGGGATGACAGACCCCTTCAAGAGGGCTGTAACTGTCCCACATGCCGCAATTATTCGAGAAGCTATATACGCCACCTCTTTAAGGCAAAGGAAATGCTTGGGATGAGGCTTTGCGTGATGCACAATCTGTATTTTTACAATAATCTAATGAAAGAAATACGCGATAATCTTGACAGAGGCACATTTAAGGAATACAAGGAAGAAAAGACAGCAGCTTTTTCGGGGAGAGTGTGATATGAGACAAATGATAAAAAAGACGGCAGCCGTCCTCTTTGTTTTGGCGCTGCTGCTTTCAATGCCGTCCTGCGGCGATGGCGAAAAGGAGCGGGAGGGCTTCGCCGAAAGGATTGAAAATATTAACGTGCGGAAGATTGACAGTGTGGTAATAACAAGCGGAGCGGACAGCGGCAAGGGCGTTATTACCGACCGAGATACAATAAAGGAGCTTGCCGAAAAGGCAGAGTCGCTGACCTTTGAGCTTAACACGGATCGTATTATGACTTTGGGCGAGATGTACACCGTAAAGTTTATGGAAGGGGAGAAAGCAGTCCATCAGCTGTCGCTGGACAATGAGGGAATATTTTGGTACGATGACACGCCGGGGTGCTATGAAAAGACCGGCGGCGAGATAGATTATGACGAAATAGAAAAGCTTTTTTGGGACAACTATGAAGAAGAGTCAACGGAAGCGGAATGAGCATAAAAATTGCGGCTGTGTTTGCAGCCGCAATTTTTATACCATTTTTATACCTAAACCTAAGAGTTGATTTGCTATTCGATTACTTCAAAATATTGATATTCGGCGGGGATAATAACTTTTATCCACCATGACGCCATGTCGTAAATAATCAAATCGCGTTTGACTTCTTCGGCACCGCCTTCGGTAGTATATACACGATAATAGGTGGAGTGACCGGTGAACAGATCCTCCCATGTGGGAGCTTGCAAATAGCCTTTACCGGTCTCCTTTTCAAGGAAGCCTGTTTGATACTCTACCGGAACTACCACAAGAACCTTGCCGTTATCATCGACAACGATGCGCTTATAGTAGCAGCTGTCGGGATTTTCAAGGTCAAAATCGTCCTGTTCGCGCGGAGTGCCAATGAAAACCTGTTCGCCCTCTATGTAAAATTCCTCGGGGGAGCGTGTGCCGTACACTCCGAGCGGCTCGGAAATATACGGAACGATTTCGTATTTTGCATATATCCTGCCGTCATCGCTTGCGAGCGTGACAAAATCTCCGGCAGAGCCGTCAAGTCCCGTTACAGTGAAGGGAGAAACATCGGTTATGGCATGATATTCGTTTGAGTAAATCAAGAAGTCGCCCTTTATTGTGCCGACAGAGCAGGAAACAGTTTGACCGCGCCGAATTTGAGGACAAATATCTCCGAGGTCGAAATATGCCTGTGCCTCGTTCAGACGGACGTTATATTTGACGGAGATGGAGTAATTGTAATATTCCTCTCGTTCAGGGTGGTTGTCAAGATACGAATTATAGTCCGACATATCTACAGCAGTTCCGTCAACGGATGCTTCAACGCATTTTCCGAGGCGAACCTCTGTTGTATCACGCGAAAGCGTAAATTCTTTTTCGGCAGTTCTGCGCTTCAAGGCTTCCTCGTAAGTTGTCTCTTCAAAACGTATGCCGTTTTGACCGAACTCATACTGCTCGCCGTCCTTTTCAAAATTGACGACTATCGAGGTTGAATTAGGATATGTTACAAGAGAACTGTACGGAGGCAGCTCGGAGAGAAAGCCGTGAGCGTTTTCAAAATAGACCTCTCCGTTTTTGGTAAGCGTGAAGAGACCTTCGATATAGCGCCCGTCGCCGTATTTCCTTGTGACGCTTGAAAGCGAAAATTCATAATAATCGGTGTAGAGGCTTTTGTCGTCGTACATTGCGCCCACCTCGTCGTAACGGTCTTCATCACAGAGCGAGTCAATAACGGCTTCGGTTTCGTCATTCATGGCAAACCAGCTCATTTCAAATTTTGTAATACCGAGAAAATCGGTATATACAGCAGTGCCGCCCTCAGAAATAAAATTGTTGCAAATGTTATCGGAAGTTTGTCTATAGATGTTATGTACATCGTCAGAGACATAGGTCGCCTTGGGAGCTTTTGCGGCGCTGAGTGAGTTGATGTCGGCAGCTAAGGCAACGCTGCCGAGAGCTGCCGCGAAAACGAGAATTGCGCTCAGAATAATTGCGGCAAAACTCTTTTTTGCGGGGTTTACTATCATAGAAATCCTCCTTTTTATGTTTGTATGACCTTCGGAAAGGCATGCTGCGGATGAGCAAACCCGTTCCTTCTTAGACAGAGAGACAAGCATACGTCCGTAGTCCTTGCGGGATTGTTCGTCCATGTTGCGTATAACCGCCTCGTCGCATGAAAGCTCGCAGTACTCATCAAGAAGATACTTGAAAAGATAGGCGGCAGGGTTGAAGAAGTGAACAGTGCAGATAAATTCCGCCGCCGCCTTTAATATAAGATCGCCGCGTTTGATATGTACTGTTTCATGGAGAAGCGCCATTTGAATTTCACGCTCGGTCATGCAGTTTAACGGCATGAAGACACATGGGCGGAAAACGCCTGATACAAAAGGGGTTGAAACCGCGTCAAAGGCATACAGGCGAGCGCCCTTGACGTTAAAATGCGACGCCATTTCCTCGCTTGGAGGGAGGGCAATCTTTTTTAAACCGTGTTTAAAGCGCAATATTGAAATTATTTTTATAGTAAGCACAGCTGCGGCGGCAAAAAACCATATGAAGCAAAGAGAATTTACAAGCCGGTTCCAAAACGAAAAAATGATGTTAGGAAAGCTTATTTTCTTCTCCTGTGCTGCGGGAACTGCCGCAGCAGCTGTGCTTGGGGGAGCGATTTGTGCCGTACCGACAATGCCTGTGACATCCTCGTCGGTAACCGGCGATATGCTCTGAGAGCTATTTTCCTCCTGCTGCGGTGCAACCGGCGCGGCGGAAAAATTAAGCGAAAAGCTCAAGGGGACAAGAAACAAAAGCATAGGCAGGATAAGCAAACGGTACTTAACTGCGCCGGAAAGCCTCCCGCCGAAAAGAGCGAAGAGAATTATGAGTATTACAACGCTTGCGCCGCCGGAGAGGGAGAGAAAGATTATTTTATTAAAAATAAAATCAAGCATAATCACACCTCACGACTTGTCGATAATGTTTAAAAGCTCGTCAATTTCCTCGTCGGAAAGCTTTTTGTCGAAAAGGGCTGCTATCAGGCTCTTCTTTGAACCCTTATGTATTGAATTCAAAAATTCGCGCGTGAGACTTTTTTTGTATTCCTCGCGAGAAATAAGGCAAGAATACAGATTGCTTTTACCTTCCCTGCGGATTTTAAGAAAACCCTTGTCACAAAGGCGCTGCATGAAGGTGGCAACGGTGTTGTACGCCCATTTTTTCTTTTTCAAAAGCTCTGAATGAACCTCATGAGCCGTTGTCTCGCCTTTGTCCCAAATAATTTCCATAACCTCGGCTTCCGAATCGGATATTTTTACTACTTCCATTCTGACCAATCCTTTCTTTGACAGATAACGCGTTTATCTCCTACATAATGTAGTTTATACATATCTTACATCATGTAGGAGTTCTTGTCAAGTA
>CAZIBK010000138.1:0-4357 GCA_964537125.1 uncultured Oscillospiraceae bacterium | reverse complement strand
CTTTTGCGTTGCGGAAGCCCCTTTTTTAGTTGACTTTTAAGTACACAGATGATATAATTAAAAAATAACAGCGAAGGGAGTGGTTGGACATAATGCTTCTCGAAGGGCAGGATGTAAATTCATCAAACCATCTTACAATAGGCGGTTGTGACAGCGTGGAGCTTTGCAAAAGGTACGGTACCCCGCTTTATGTAATCGACGAAAATGCGGTGCGTGAGCATTGCAGAATATATAAAAACGCAATAGACGAATATTATGACGGAAAAGGGCTTATTTTCTTTGCGTCAAAGGCTTTGTGCAATCTTGAAACGGTGCGTCTCGTCAGAAGCGAGGGCTTGGGCGTGGACGTCGTATCGGGCGGAGAGCTTTATACGGCGCTAAAGGCGGGTATGGAGCCCGAAAAAATCTGTATGCACGGAAACAACAAAACCGAGGAGGAAATAGATTTTGCCGTAAAGAACGGCGTCGGGCGCATAGTCGTCGACAATCTTCCCGAGCTCGGAATGATAAACGAGGCGGCAAATAGGTACTCGGTTAAACAAAAGGTGCTTTTCAGAATAAAGCCGGGTATTGACGCGCATACTCATATTTTTATCATGACGGGGCAGATAGACTCAAAGTTCGGCTTCGCCTTGGAAACGGGCGAGGCGGAGGAGGCGGTTGTCAAGGCGCTTGAATACGACAATCTTATTATAGGCGGAGTTCACTGCCATATCGGCTCACAGATATTCGAGTCGGAGCCTTTTAAGGAGGCGGCAAGGGTTCTTGTGAGGTTTATAGCCGATATCAAAAAGAAGACGGGCTATGAAATGAGGGAAATCAATCTCGGCGGAGGCTACGGCGTAACATACACCGAAAAGGACGATCCGATAAAATTCGACAAATATATTGAAGCAGTCAGCGCAATTGTGAAGGATGCCGCAAAGGAGGGCGGAGTCGAGCTGCCGTTTATAATGATGGAGCCCGGCAGAAGCATTGTCGGAACGGCAGGCGTAACGCTTTACACCGTCGGCGCGGTAAAGGAGATACCGGGAATAAGGAAGTATGTTTCCGTAGACGGCGGTATGTGCGACAACCCAAGGTACATTCTTTACCAATCGGAATACACCGCTCTTGCCGCAAACAAGGCGGGCGATGAAGCGAGCGATACAGTGACGATTGCGGGAAGGTGCTGCGAATCGGGCGACCTTATCGGAGAGAACATGAAGCTGCAGCCTGTTGATGCGGGAGATATAATCGCCGTTCTCACTACGGGCGCATATAATTATTCAATGGCGTCGAATTACAACCGCATTTGCCGCCCCGCGATGGTGATGGTAAATAACGGCGAGAGCCGCGTTATAGTAAAGAGAGAATCATTTGAGGATTTGATACGCAATGATGTATAATTTTAATTTAGTAAGCCTTATTCAGCGCTTTATAGTCCTTTTTACGGCGATCTCGTTTCACGAGTATGCCCACGGGCTTGTTGCCTATAAGCTGGGGGATCCGACGGCAAAAAACATGGGACGGCTTACGCTCAATCCCATATCGCATTTTGATCCTCTCGGAGCGCTTCTGATGGTAATATGCGGTTTCGGCTGGGCAAAGCCTGTGCCGATAAATCCCTACTATTTTAAGGAACCGAAAAAGGATATGGCGCTTGTAGCGTTCGCCGGGCCTTTGGCGAATATTTTGCTGGCGTTCATTTTCTGTACAGTACTGCCGATATACCGCGTGGTTATTGTCAAATATGCTTTATGGGACAACGCGGTTTTCAATTTTATCGATACGCTTATTTTATCGGGGGCGTCGCTTAATATTTCCTTTGCGATATTTAATCTTATACCGTTTCCGCCGCTTGACGGAAGCAAAATCCTTTTTTCGGTGCTGCCGAATGAAACTTACAATAAGATATTGACCTATGAAAAATACGGGACAATCATATTGCTGATAGCATCCGTTTCGGGCTTTTTGGGAAAAATACTGTCATATGTGTCAGACCCGATATTTAAATTATTCAATATGTGGTGCAATTTCATATTCGGTCTTTTGAGAGGTGTTTTATGAGCGACATTTCATTCAAGACGGAGGTTTTTGAAGGTCCGCTCGATTTACTTCTGCATTTGATATCAAAAAACAAGGTCAATATTTACGATATACCCATTGCTGAAATAACGGATCAGTATTTCGAATATATCGCCGAGTGCGAGGCGCTTGACATTGAGCTTTCAAGCGAGTTTGTCGTCATGGCGGCGCAGCTTTTATGGATAAAATCAAAGCTTCTCCTTCCGAGTTCGGATGAAGAGGAGGAGGATCCGAGGGCGGAGCTTGTCGACAGGCTTGAAGAGTACAAGCGTTATAAAAAAATATCAGAGACTTTTGACGTAATGCAGCACGCGATGGACGAGTCATGCTTTAAAGGTCCCGAAAGGTTGGATATTCCCAAGGTGGTTATCGAAAACAAGCCTATGAACCCTCAGCTTTTATATAAATCCTTCATGCTTGTTATGGAGAGAAATCTTTCGCGCAAGCCGCTTTCACCGAAGAATTTCAGCAGCGTTATAGGCAGGAAGACGGTTTCTGTTCCGCATCAGTCGAGGGTTGTCATGAGCAGACTGAGAAGCGGCGGAGCCGTAGCGTTCGAGGAGCTTTTCAACGGAATGACCACGAAAAGCGAATTGGTGGCTGCATTTGTCGCCATACTGGAGCTTATACGCGACAGCCACATGATTGTGGAGGAATCGGAGGGCAAGCTCATATGTCGGGGGTGTGATGATTTTGATGGATACAGCGACAGCGGCGCAGATGATTGAGGCAATACTTTTCGCGGTCGGCGACGCGGTTTCGGTTTCGGATATTGCGTCAAGTCTTGAAATAAGCGAGAGCGATACGAGAGAAGCGGCGAAGCTCCTTTCGGAGAAATATGAGCAAGGTCTCAGCGGGATAAGGCTGATAGAAATAGAGGACTGTTTTCAGCTTTCGTCAAATCCCGCGTGCTATGAATATATAAAAAAGGTCAGCCAGATAAAGAAGCAATCGGGATTATCCGGCGCGGCTATTGAAACCCTTTCTATTATAGCCTACAATCAGCCGGTAACAAAGGGAACGATAGAATTTATAAGAGGCGTTGATTCCTCGTATTCCGTAACAAGACTGGCGGAGCGCGGATTTATAGAAGAGCTCGGAAGAGCTGAAACTCCGGGAAGACCGATTCTTTACGGCACGACAATGGAGTTTTTGCGGACGTTTGGGTTAAAATCTCTCGCGGAGCTTCCGCCTCTGCCCGAAAAAGGCGCGGAGAGCGAAGACGAACCGACTGAGGAGGACGGGAATTGAGTCTTGCAGTTATAATTATAACAGGCATTGCGGTTTTGATTATACTTCTTTTATTCGTTCCCTTAGGGATCGGGCTGAAGTATGAAAACGGAGCGTTTCTGATATTTAAAATAGCGTTTTTCTCCTTTGACATTCCGTTTGAGAAAAAGCTTATGAAAAAGAAGAAACGCGGCTCAAAATCGAAAGCGAACGAAAAGAGCGAAAGTAAGCCGGAAGAGGCATTGAACAGCGGTATAATGGGCGTTGATTTTCTGCTTGACGTTTTCGGCGCATCAAGAGCATACGTCAGAAGGCATATGTCGTTGGAGGGCTTTGAGCTTAAAATTATACTCGGCGCGTCAGACGCCGCCATTACCGCAATCGGCGCAGGTTCGCTGTGGGCGCTTTCATATAATCTTTTGGGTCTTATCGATAAGCTTCTTTGGGTGAAGGAGCCGCGTATCGATATAAAACCGGTATTTAATCAAACAGCGTTTGAAGTGTCTTGTAAGGGAATAATTGCAACTCGCATGGCGCATATTATAGCTGTGGCTTTGATTTTTGCGTACAAATATTTAAAATATAAAAAACAGAATAAGGAGGACAAGTAAATGAGTGCACATCCGATCAATGAACTGATGACAAGTGTTATGTCTAATTTAAAGGAAATGGTGGACGTAAACACTATTATCGGAGAGCCGGTTGAAACGAGCGACGGCACAACAATAATCCCCGTTTCAAGAGTAGGTTTCGGTTTTGCCGCAGGCGGAAGCGATTTCTCGGCTCCGAAGGAAAATGCCGATTCTCATTTCGGCGGCGGCAGCGGCGCAGGCGTATCTATTGCACCTATGGGATTTTTGGTGGTTGGAAAGGATCAGATAAGAATGGTTCCCATCAACGCTCCCGGTTCTGCGGTTGATAAGCTGGTAGATTACATCCCGGCAGCCGTGAACAAGGTAAATGAGATAATTTCCAAGCACAGAGATTCCGAAAAGGAAGACTGAGTAAAAAATGCCTGATTTTATAAATCGGGCATTTTTACTGTGCGGAGATGGATAAA
>CAZIBK010000137.1:0-4410 GCA_964537125.1 uncultured Oscillospiraceae bacterium | reverse complement strand
CCGTATTGTTTCCGCTGTAATAAATTGTATTTTTTCTTGTATAAAAAGCATGGCTTAATTGCTGTGCGGATTGAATCAAAACGCCCCTCCGAATCAAAATATTTCATATTGCACTTTTCCCTCAAATATGATATTCTGATATATAGATAACTTTTGTTTATTTTTTGCAGACTTTATGGAGGTTCAATTATGAAAAAACGTATCGCCGCTCTCGTTTTATCGCTTTCGATAGCCGCAGGCGCGCAAAGCGCCTTTGCCGCTTCAGGTTTTTCCGACCTTAACGAATTTCATGCCTGGGCAGAGCCGCAGATTGAAGAAATGACTACCTTAGGCATTATCAAGGGCTATACCGACGGCACCTTCCGTCCCGACCAATCTATCACAAAGACCGAGGCTCTCGTTCTCATAGCCCGCGTTGCAGGCTACATATCATATAATACCGATGCCTTCCGCAATGCTGCATATGAACGGTATTCGGCGCTTGTCAACTCCTATCAGACTCTCTATCCGTATGAGGTGTCGTATCTCTTGTATAAGGGCGTGCTTTCCGAAAGCGAGGTTTCGGCATATATTTCGCCCGACCGCGCTTCCTCGCCCCTTCTGCGATATGAGATTGCCGAGCTTCTCACAAAGCTCATGCGCGCGGAAAGCTCTTTATCATCCCCCTCAGAGATAAGCTTAAGCTATTCCGATTCAGGGGAAATCCCCTACGACTCCTTCCCCTATGTGGATTATGTGACAAATGAGTCTCTCATGCAGGGCGTATATGACCCCGAGTACCCAAACGACATTTTCTTTAAGCCCTACTCCCCCGTAACACGCGCGCAAATGGCGGTTCTTCTTTACCGCGTTCTCGGCAAGCGTGACATTACCGTAAGCTACTATGATGTCGTCGGCAAAAATGCCGATTCCGGCACTATCACCTACCGCGACGGAGATAAAACCTCTATTCTTCGCGTTCCCTCTGAGGTCAATATCTTTGTTGACGGCTACGCCTGCGGCACCGTCGATCCCATATATTCGGGCGCAAGCATGGCTCTTTTCTACATCAACGGCGACCTTTGCGATTTAGAGGTCGTAAACGACTACTCTCATAAATATAACGGCATTCCGACTTCCTCCGATATAGTGCAGACAAGTCCCGTCAGCGGCGCCATTGAAGAAATATCCTTAAGCGGCGACTGCGTCATAACCGTTGACGGAGTTCCCTACGTTGTTTCAAGCGCGGCGGCTGTATATATCAATTCCGTTGTCTCCACTGTGTACGACCTGAGAGTCGGGCAGAGCGTCACTCTTGAATTTTCCTCGGGCAGGGTTATCTCAATTACCGCCTCGACCTCTTCCCTTACCGATACCTCCTCCACTGTTTCCTGTATGGGTACCGTGACGAAAATCGACACGGCAAATCGGGCAATTTATCTGGAAGTCACAAATTCCGAAACGGATGCCGTCAGTGTAAAGAAGCTCTATCTTGAAAGCGGCTGTATTATCGTAAACGCCATTTCAGGGGCTTCGATACAGCTCTCCGAGCTTGACCCCGACTGCAATATCATCGCGTCGGGCACACTGAAAAACAGCTCGTTTTACGCTTCAAAGATAATCGTCAGATAGGAGGCGCACAAATGCAGAGACGCGATAAAATAAACTATTACCTTGACATTGCCACTGCCGTGCTGGAGCGCGGCACCTGTCTTCGCCGCTCCTACGGAGCCATTATAGTTAAAAATGACGAAATAATCTCCACAGGCTATACAGGCGCCCCGCGCGGCAGAAAAAACTGTATTGATCTGGGCTACTGCCGCCGCGTCGCGCTAAACATCCCCCGCGGTCAGCGCTATGAACTGTGCCGCAGCGTTCATGCCGAACAAAACGCAATCATAAGCGCCTCGCGCCGGGATATGATAGGCTCAACCCTCTACCTCGTAGGGCGCGATATGACTACAGGCGAATTTGTCAGCGGCGCCTCAAGCTGCGCCATGTGTAAACGCGCAATTATAAACGCAGGCATTGAACGCGTCATAATACGGGATACTGTTGATACCTATACTATAGTGGACGTCACCGACTGGATAGAAAACGACGATTCTCTCGGCGAAACACTCGGCTATTGAGGAGGCAGCTATGGAGAGACAAACCATATATCTTTATACAAACTGGAAGTTCCGAGAGGGCGGCGATCCTTTAGGCTTTTATAAAGGTCTGGACGACTCGTCGTGGAGGACTGTCTCGGTTCCCCACGACGCAAGCGTGGAATACCCCTTTGATAAAAATAATTCCTCCGGCACGGGCTATCTCCCCGGAGGGCAATTCTTTTACCGCAGGCGTTTTTCGCTGCCGGAAAAGCGGGGTCGGGTCTACATCACATTTGAAGGCGTTTATAACAACTCAAAGGTCTGGATAAATTCAAACTATCTCGGCAAACGCCCCTACGGCTACTCAACCTTTACATACGATATTACCGAATTTGCCGCAAACGATAATGTTGTCAGCGTCATGGTCGACCGCGCAGAAACGGCTGATTCGCGCTGGTATACCGGCACAGGCATCACAAGGAGGGTATTTCTCACTCTCTGCGGCGAAATAAGCGTCATCCCCGATTCGCTTTTTGTCACTACGCCGTCCGTTTCCGAAAAGGAGGCTGTAGTACACATCTCGCTTGAAACCACCCGTCCCGCGGAGGTTCGCCATACCGTCCTTGACGGAGATAAAATAATAGCCGAGGGCGAAAACGATCTTGTCATAAAGTCGCCCTCGCTCTGGTCGCCCGAATCGCCTCACCTTTACAGCCTTAAAACGGAAATTATCTCGGAAGGTAAGGTTTGCGATGTTCTTTATACTCCTTTCGGCGTCAGGTACTTTTCCTTCGACCCCGATAAGGGCTTTTTCCTCAACGGAATACCCACCAAGCTCAAAGGTGTGTGCGTACACCATGACGCGGGCGCGTTGGGCGCAGCCGTTCCCAAGGAAATCTGGCGCGACCGCCTCATAAAGCTCAAGGATTGCGGCGCAAACGCCCTGCGAACAAGCCATAACCCGCCCGATCCCGCGCTCTTGGAGCTCTGCGACGAGTTGGGTCTGCTCACAATGGATGAAGCCTTTGACGAATGGGAGGGCGCAAAAAATAAATGGTGGCATGGGCATAATGTATATCCGCCCAAGCACTTCGGCTATTTTGAGGATTTTCCCGAATGGGGCGAAAAGGATATAAAGGCAATGGTTCTCCGCGACCGCAACCATCCGTCCGTAATTATGTGGTCGATAGGAAACGAGGTTGACTACCCCAACGATCCCTATTGCCATCCGTCGTTTTCCGACATGACCGGCAACAACGATGCAAATAAGCCCGAGAGCGAGCGAATGTACGACCCCAACAAGCCAAACGCCGAACGCTTGGCTGTAATAGCAAAAAAGCTTGTGACATGGGTTAAAGAATGTGATACTACCCGTCCGGTTACGGCGGCGTTGGCGTTTCCCGAGCTGTCCACCGAAACAGGCTATTTTCAGGCTCTTGATATCTGCGGCTATAACTATAAGGAACACCTTTACGAAAAGGATCATGCCCGCTTTCCCCGAAGCGTAATATACGGAAGCGAAAACTCTCACAGCTATTCCGCATGGAAGGCTGTCCGCGATAACGACTATATTGCGGGTCAGTTCCTCTGGACCGGTATCGACTACATGGGCGAGGCACACGGCTGGCCGATACGCGCCTCCATGCCGGGGCTTTTGGATATGGCGGGCTTTAAAAAGGAGTCATGGCATTTCAGGAAAACTCTTTGGACTGACAAGCCCTGCATATATATCTGCGCCCGCGAAATAAAGGAGGATGCTCGCCGCCCGTGGCGCCGCTTCCGTGAGCATTGGAACTTTACTCCCGGCAGCAGGGTTGAAATTCTCTGCTACACCAATTGCCAATGCGCGGAGCTGTTCTTAAACGGAAAATCACTCGGCTCTAAGAAGCCCGACGATGAGGAACGCGGCAATACAATTCTTTGGCAGACCGATTTTGAAGCGGGTACCGTAACCGCGGTTGCCGACGGCGCGGAATATTCCCTTTCCACCGTGGGGAAAGCGCGAAAGCTCGTCACGGTACCGTCAAAAACAGTTCTTGCTCCCGACGGTTACGATGCTCTCAGGGTTGACGTTTTTGCCGCCGATAATGACGGACGCTATGTCAATTTTGCCGACAACCTCATCTGTGCGCAAATATCGGGTCTTTCCGCAAAGCTTGCGGGCATTGAAAACGGATCCGCTCACGACCTGACGCCCTACTCGGAGTCCTTCCGCCGCTTAAACAACGGCCGCCTTGTTATATACCTGAAAAGCTCTGCAATTAAGGGCAAAACCACACTTTCAGTTTTTTCTGACGGCTTGGAGAGCGCCTCTGTCACAATCTCTGCCGAATAAAAA
>CAZIBK010000136.1:0-4414 GCA_964537125.1 uncultured Oscillospiraceae bacterium | reverse complement strand
TGAGACGAATGAGAAAATCATTCGTCTTTTTGTATAAAAAGCAAAAAAAGCCCTTGACAAAGTTCGGATAGATGTGTATACTACAAATAGAGCGTACTAATACATACTAATACACTTTAGAAAGGAGAGAGCCATGTTTGGTATATCATTGAACAACCGCCTGCCGATACACGAGCAGCTGACGGAAAAAATCACCGATATGGTACTGACGGGAGCGCTTGAGGAAAACGAGCCGCTTCCCTCGGTACGGGAGCTTGCGGCGGATTTGGGCGTAAATCCAAACACCATACAGCGCGCGTACAGCGAACTGGAGAGAACAGGAGTGACATACTCCGTAAACGGCAAGGGACGCTTTGTCACCGACGATATTGAGGCTGTGAGGCGCGTAAAGGTAAGCGAGAGGGTGAAAAATATCGGCTCTGAGGTGAGGGAGCTGATAAAGCTTGGAGTTTCGTACACGGAGATTGTCGAAGAGGTGCGGAAAATTTATGATAAGGAGGCTAAATCGTGATAAAGGTTGAAGGACTGAAAAAGCGTTATGACAGCGAGTATGTGCTCGACGATCTTTCGATGAACGTCAAAAAGGGCAGCATATACGGACTTATCGGTTCAAACGGAGCGGGAAAATCCACTCTTTTAAATGTGCTTTCGGGAGTATATAAGCCCGACGGCGGAAGGGCTGAAATATCGGGAGAAGCCATATATGAAAATAACCGGGTAAAAGCGGTTACGGCATACATAACGGACGACCCGTTCTGCTTTACGGGGGCGAGTATGCGCGAGATGGCGCAGTATCTTGACAAAATGTACGACAGCTTTTCCATGGAAAGGTTTTATGAGGCGGCAAAGCTTTTCCCGTTGGATATGAACAAAAGATTATCATCATTTTCAAAGGGAATGAAGAGGCAGGCGGCAATAGTCCTTGCCGTTGCGCAGATGCCGGATGTTATGCTGTGCGACGAGTGCTTTGACGGACTCGACCCGGTTGTGCGGCAGATGGTGAAGAAGCTTTTTGTCAGCGAGGCGGCGGAGCGGGGAATGACGGTAGTTATTTCATCCCATAACCTGCGCGAAATGGAGAATCTGTGCGACACTGTCGGAATACTGCACGATAAGAAAATAGTTATAGAGCGCTCGATGGAAGACATAAAGGACGGTATGCACCGTTACAGCGCGGCATACAAGCCCATGATAGACATTGAGGAGCTTAAAAAGACGCTTGATGTGGTATCGTTAAAGAGGCGCGGAAATGTGCTTGAGATAGTGGCAAGAGGAAGCAAAGATGAGACGGAAAAGGCGCTTGAAAGCTTCTCGCCGCTGCTGATAGACGAGATTGAGCTGACGCTGGAGGATATATTTATTTGTGAAATGGAGGCGGGCGGATATGACTTCTCGAAAATCCTTCTTTAATTTTGAGATAATGGCGGAGAGCGTGAAGCAGTCAAAGTATATAATGATACTGCACACAATAGCGCTCTTTCTTATGACGACTATTCCCGTATATATGGAGCTGCAAAATTATGCAGAGCAGGATCGCTATTCGTGGCTTGGGGAAGAATTGTCGATGTGGCTTTCGGGGTTTAACCCTATCGTGGGTCTTGCGGCAATAGGAATACCGATAATTACGGTAATATATCTCTTTTCGTATTTATTTAAGCCCAACTCGGTGCAGTTTTTTAATTCGATGCCGTACACGAGAGGCTGCATGTATATATCGCGCTTTGCCGCGTGCGCGGTATCGGTCGTGCTTCCGATACTTTTGGTATTTGCGGTAAACAGCGTTGTATATGTAGTGATGGGGCTCGGAGAATATTTCCCCTATGCGGATATGACGGCAGGCTTGGGAACAATGCTGATTTGCTATTTTGCAATGCTTTGCCTGTGCGTATTTGCGGTATCGCTGGCGGGTAATTTCTTCGCGGCGCTTATTGTCGCAGGCTTTACGGGGCTTGCATACATAGTGACAACATTGGCGATAACGGTTTCTTGCGAGGAGTGGTTTAACAACCTTTCGATAACCTTTAACTATGAGTTGGCTTATATTTTCCCGCCTGCGCTGCTGTTTTACAGAGGGCTTAACGCGGAAAGCAGTATTTCTGCGGCGATCTACATTTATTCTGCGGTATATGCCGTTTTCTTTCTCGCGCTTGGGCTTTGGGCGTATGTGAAGCGCAGAGGCGAGAACACCAACAAATTCTTTGCGTACAAGGGCGTCGGAATATTCCTGAAATACTTTGTAAGCCTTGTGGGCTCGATGTTTTTCGGTTCGCTGTTCCTCGGACTCAGCCGGGGGAATATTGCGGTAGGATATATAGGCTATATGCTTATACTCTTTATCGTGTATGTTATGCTTCAGGCGATATTTGAAAAGGATATGCGGGGAATGTTCTCAAACATGAAGCATTTTGCGGTTTTTGCGGTCATTTGGGCGATCGTGCTTATACCGCTGAACATGGGCGTGCTTGAAAATATCGAGCCTATGAGGAGCGGCTGCAATGCAATCAGGGTACAATACGGCGTCAGAGATGAGATATTGCGCGACAGCGGGAATGTTGACGCGGCGTTTGAGCTTTACGGAAGCGCCGAAAGGAAAAACGATGATGGCGAAAGATACCGAACGGTAACCTTTACATTTAACCCCGGCAACCCTGTTTTCAAGATTGAGAGAACAAAGTACGTCTATTCGTATGATGAAATGAGGCAATACGAGAAAGCGGTGTTCAATTCGGAAGAATACAAAAGTATGCTCCTTGAAGCGTTGGACAAAGAGTCATCTTACGCGTATATTGAACTTTCGCAAAGATCATATCATGTCATTGACGACAGAGAGGCAGCGGATTACGATTACGATTACGAAAGCGGAGCTATAACAAAAGGGAACTTTAACAGCCTGAAGGAGATATTGAAGAGCGATATTGCAAAATACGACTACGACACATGCACGGAAAGCGGATGCTTTGCAAATATATGCTTAAGATATTCAACACCGGATTCCTTTGGAAATACATATGTTCCCGTATATCTCTGTTACGAGGAGACTGTTCGGTTTATGAAGGAGAATATGGGTATTCGCTCCGAAAGCTTTAGCAGGGAAGGCACGACCGTGTATGTCAAGATAGATGATTACTGCATATTTGAGACAGAGGATCCCGAGGAGATAGAAGCTCTGTTTGATTGCTCGGCAATATCGGGATACGGCTGTTTCTTCCCGATGCGTATAGAGGTTTCTTACAATTCCACGGGAGAGTCAATATCTGTTTCCACTTCCTATGAAAATCTGTCGGAAGAGGTAAGGAAAATGATAAACCCCGAGGGAGCGGAATACGAGGATATTCCGAAGCTTGAACTCAATACGGCGGCGCAGTAAGTATAAGAGTGCGGAGCAAAAACGGCTCTGCCGAAAATATTGCGCAAAAAATCTCTTGAAAAATGACTTTTCGGTCATACAATCAAGAGATTTTTTGTTGCCCGTAAGGCGGCATTTTGTACATTTTGCCGGTTGAAAATTGTTTTGCGGAGGTCTGTCTTTTTGCAAAAAGGCTTTGACAAGGGAGAAGAATGTGGTACAATATACAAAAAAAGGGAGGAATTATCATGTATCGGATAATACCCGCGGCGCTTCTCGCGGCGGCGTTCGGAGCAGCCGCCCTGAGGCTGCTTTGGAAAGAGGATAAGACTCTTGAGGTGACAAACTACGTTATAGAAAGCGAAAGGATACCCGAAAGCTTTACGGGGTTTAGAATAGCGCATGTGTCCGACCTTCAGAACTGCCAAATGGGGCGGGATAATAAGAACCTTGTCGAGCTTTTGAAAAAGGAACAGCCCGACATTATTGCGATAACAGGCGATTTGGCTGATTCGCGGCACACGCATATTCCCGTTGCGCTGTCGTTTGCGGAAAAGGCGGTAAAGATTGCGCCCGTATATTACGTTACGGGAAATCATGAGGCAAGGCTTAACCTCCGCGGCAAGTATAAAATAATGGACGAAGGACTGAAAAACGCCGGAGTAAACGTGATGCACAATATCTGTATTGACATAGAGCGCGGAGGAGCGAAGATAAAGCTGCTCGGAATTGACGACGAGATGTTCTTTATCAATATCGATGAGGAAATCAGGAAAATAAAAGGTGAGGGATTCAACATTCTTTTGGCGCATCACCCCGAATTTTTTGATACATACGCCGAATGCGGCGTTGACCTTGCGCTGACGGGGCATGTCCACGGCGGACAGATAAGGCTTCCGAAAATCGGCGGTCTTTTCGGACCGGGGCAGGGTATTTTGCCGAAGTATGACGCGGGACTGTACGAAAAGGGCGGCACGAGGATGATTTTAAGCCGCGGAATCGGAAACAGTCTTTTCCCGTTCAGAATAAACAACCGCCCTGAGATATGTATGGCGGAATTAAAGAATA
>CAZIBK010000135.1:0-4526 GCA_964537125.1 uncultured Oscillospiraceae bacterium | reverse complement strand
TTTTATACTATCATCATCGCATCTCCGAAGCTGAAGAAGCGATACCTTTCCCTCACCGCCTCGGCATATGCGTCAAGCACAAATTCCTTTCCCGCAAGAGCGCTTACAAGCATTACAAGGGTAGACTTCGGCAGATGAAAATTCGTTATCAGCGCATCTGTCAGCTTAAATTTATATCCGGGATAGATGAAAATATCCGTCCATCCGCTCTTTGGTATGAGACGGCCGTTTTCGGCGGCGCTTTCTATCGTTCTGCAGCTTGTTGTTCCCACGCAGACTACGCGTCCGCCCTCCTTCTTTGTCTTGTTTACCTTTTCCGCGCACTCCTCCGTCACAATGTAAAACTCAGAGTGCATTTTATGCTCCTCCACGTTTTCCGCCTTGACAGGTCTGAAGGTACCCAAGCCAACATGCAGCGTCAGGAAAGCGAGCCTTACGCCCATGTCCTCAATTTCCTTCAAAAGCTCAGGCGTGAAATGAAGCCCCGCGGTAGGCGCCGCCGCGCTTCCCTTATGTACGGAATACACAGTCTGATACATTTCGGGATTTTCGAGCTTTTCGGTTATATAGTGCGGAAGCGGCATTTCTCCCAATTCATCGAGAACATTTTCAAACAGTCCGTCATAAGTAAAAGTAACGATACGATTTCCGTCCTCAAGCACTTCTTTGACCTCGGCGATCAGCTTTCCGCCGCCGAACACAAACCGCGCGCCGGGCTTAGCCTTCTTTCCCGGCTTCAAAATTACCTCCCACTCATCCTGAGAGCGGCGATGGAGCAAAAGAAATTCTATCGCTCCGCCGCTTCCCTCCTTAACGCCGTAAAGCCGCGCCGGAATGACGCGTGTATCGTTCAGGACAAGGCAGTCGCCCTTCCGCAGATACTTTTTCACATTATAAAAGATATCATGCCCTATTTTCCCCGTTGCCCTATCAAGTATCATAAGCCGAGCGGAAGCGCGATCGGTAAGCGGATGCTGCGCAATAAGCTCCTCCGGCAAATAATAATCGAATTCATCGGTATTCATCGTTTCTCATCCTTTTGTTATATCGATATCCGTGTAATAGAAATTCAGTATATCCTCATAGGTTTTGCCGTCCTTTGCCATGCTGTACGCGCCCCACTGGCTCATTCCCACAAGATGTCCCCATCCGTGACCGTTAAACGTATAGGACGTATAGCCTGCCGAAGCGCTCTCGCCCGATTCCTCAGGCTCTTCATCGAGAATTATTTTCTCAATTCCCTTGTCTGTCATCCTGTACACTTCATTTCCGAGCTGAGATATTCCGCCGTCCGACAGTACAAACATCGAGGAAAGTATCATATCTATCGGCTTTACCGTTTCCGTCTTGACCTCAGTTCCGCCTTCCTTCTCTATCGTATATGCCTGACTGTTGAGCGAAAGAGTCGTTCTCGTCAAAGTCTTTGTAACCGTTTTTGAGCCTTCCGTTCCGACAAATGTCATGGAAACAACGCCGTTGTTTTCGCTGATGCTGTCCAATGTTATATCCAAAAGTTCGCCCACATTGATATTCTTCTTTTTGAGCGCCTCTTCAACCTCTTCCTTTGTCATGGTTACGCTCCAGCTTGCGTACCCTTCCGGTATGTAGCTTGCATCTTCGTACACATCCTCTTTCCCGCGAAGATATCCTTCTGCGTTGGGCCATACATTTTCACTGTCCTCGGTATATCCGCCGTCGCAGGAAAAATAAAACAACGGCACCACTCTGCCCTCGTATGTAGCCATCATTCCTCTCGTTGCCTCAACCGCCTCACGGGTTCTCGTTCCTTCGGAGCCTATTCCTCCGTAAACCTGGCAATCCACCGTTGCGCAAATGTCAAAGCCGTACTCAGAATGTTTGTTTATGTTTGACACGGCATAATTCCTCGCGCATATAGCCTGCGCCTTAAGCGCCTCTATGGGCCATGAAGCGCTCATTTCCTTTCCGAGAACGCTCATAAGGTACTCCTCGGTATTCACTATATTTATGACGGTTATCCTGCTCTCGCCGTATATCCTCAGCTCAAAGCTTCCGCGGTAAGAAGATCCGTTATATGAAATAGGCGATGCGCTTTCAAGAATTACCGTTCCTGTATAAGGAGCAAGATAGCCCTCCGAAACAAACGCCCCCTCCGAAAGCGTGATGACAAACTCCGTACCTGCCGGTACGCTGCCTATCTCTGCCAATGAAGCCGCGTCTGAAATAATTATGTCCGCACTTGAAGAAAACCTCGCCGAGTCCGATGCTCCCGACCCGTAGCTGAGTCCTACCCTCAACGTATTCGTGTATGAATTGGAAGCCGACGCATAAGACGCCGATATAAATACAAGCATAAAAGCTAACACCGTTGAAATAAACCTCTTCATATAATCATCCTTTCGTAATTATTCGCTTTTTTATAGATATTCGACGTATCTCACAAAAAATCCTTTATTTTTTTCTTCAGCAATCTTTTTTTCCCAAAAAGATTGTATTGCGCAAAAAACTATTTGACATTGCAAAGTGACAATGATATCATAAATAGAAGACTCTGCAACACAATAAAAAACATATAAAGGTAGTGTATTTCATGAAAAAGAATTTGAATGTTGCCGTCGTCGGCGCGACCGGCATGGTCGGAAGAACGTTCCTCAAGGTTCTTGAGGAAAAGCAGCTCCCCGTTGAGAATTACTATTTGTTTGCATCCAAGAAAAGCGCGGGAAGTGTCCTTAACTTCATGGGCAAGGATTATGTGGTCGAGGAGCTCACCGAAACCTCCTTTGACCGCGGCATCGATATAGCTCTTTTTTCGGCGGGCGGCTCCACAAGCGAAAAG
The DNA here is from genome assembly GCA_964537125.1 of uncultured Oscillospiraceae bacterium. Classification (GTDB taxonomy): domain Bacteria; phylum Bacillota; class Clostridia; order UMGS1883; family UMGS1883; genus CAZIBK01. The sequence continues at coordinate 1,711 of CAZIBK010000135.1, read as the reverse complement.
TTTGCTCCCATTGCGGCTTCAAAGGGCTGCATAGTTATAGATAATTCCAGCGCATGGAGAATGGATGAAAATGTTCCCCTTGTCGTTCCCGAAGTAAACCCCGAGGACATAAAATGGAATAAGGGGATTATCGCAAACCCCAACTGCTCTACAATACAGGCTGTTGTGGCTCTTAAGCCCCTTGACGACCGATTTAAGATTAAGAGAGTTGTTTACTCCACATATCAGGCGGTTTCCGGCGCAGGCTTAGGCGGCTGGAGCGACCTTGAAAACGGATTGAAGGGCGAAGCTCCCAAGAAGTTCCCCTATCCCATCGCAAACAACTGCCTCCCTCATATCGACGTATTTCTTCCCAACGGCTACACCAAAGAGGAAGAAAAGATGATAAACGAAACGAGGAAAATTCTCGGTCATCCCGACCTCAAGGTAACGGCAACAACTGTTCGCGTACCGGTGTTCAACAGCCATAGCGAATCCATAAATGTTGAATTTGAGCGGAGCTTTGAAATGAGCGATATATTTGACGCGCTTTCCTCCGCCCCCGGCGTAGTCGTTCAAAACGACGATGCAAATAACGTATATCCCATGGCAATCAACGCAACCGGGACAGACGAAACCTATGTGGGCCGTATCCGCCGCGATGAAAGCGTTGAAAACGGCATCAACATCTGGGTGGTTGCCGATAACATAAGAAAGGGCGCTGCCTCCAACGCCGTACAAATAGCCGAAAAGCTTATAGAATATATGGAGGACTGACAAATTTTAAAAGGAAAGGTAATGATTTATTATGACAAAACCCGTATTCACAGGTTCGGGCGTCGCTCTTATAACCCCCTTCAAGGACGATCTTTCGATCAATTTTGATGTGCTCGGCGAACTTGTCGAATTTCAGATTGCAAACGAAACCGATGCCATCATCGCCTGCGGCACCACAGGCGAAGCCGCTACAATGGACGATAAAGAGCATCTCAGCGTTATAGAGTATGTAGTAAAAAAGGTCAACGGCAGGATTCCCGTCATTGCCGGCACAGGCAGCAACGATACACGCCACGGAGTCGAGCTTTGTAAGGAGGCGGCAGCCCTCGGCGCCGACGCCCTTCTCACCGTTACCCCCTATTATAATAAGACGACTCAGCGCGGTCTCATAGAGCATTTCAATGTTATGGCAGATGCTTCCGACATTCCCATGATTATTTATAACGTTCCCTCCCGCACGGGGCTTAACGTTCTTCCCGAGACTATGGTCGAGCTTGCGAAGCATAAGAACATTGTCGGCATAAAGGAAGCCGGCGGAAACATCTCTCAGGTGGCAAAGCTTGCCTCTCTTGTCGGTGACAAAGTGACAATCTACTCGGGCGATGATGACCAGAACGTGCCGATCCTCTCTCTCGGCGGCAAGGGAACTATCTCCGTTCTCGCCAACATTGCCCCCAAAAAGAGCCACGATATGATTGCCTCCTTCCTTGAAGGCGACATTGAAACCGCACGGAAGCTTCAGCTTGAAGCCATTGCCCTTATCAACGCGCTCTTTATTGAAACTAATCCCATTCCCGTAAAGAAGGCTTGTGAGCTTATGGGCATGAATCCCGGTCCGCTCAGACTGCCTCTCTACGAAATAAGCGAAAAGAATCTTGAAATTCTTAAGAAGGAAATGACAAACTACGGTTTGCTCTGATTAGAACCACGGCGCGGCGCATAAACGCCGCGCCTG
>CAZIBK010000134.1:0-4563 GCA_964537125.1 uncultured Oscillospiraceae bacterium | reverse complement strand
AGGGGGAACCGGTACGGTTCCCCCGTTCTTCGTTTACTCAGGCTTTACTTCTTCCATTACATAACATTCTACATTGTCGCCGACTTTAATGTCGTTGAAGTTTTCAAATGCCATACCGCACTCATAGCCCGACGCAACCTCTTTGGCGTCGTCCTTAAAGCGTTTAAGGGAGGCAAGCGTACCCTCGTGGATAACTACGCCCTCGCGCACTATGCGTACCGAGCAGTTACGGACAATTTTTCCGTCCGTGACATAGGAACCCGCGATAGTGCCTACGCCCGATACCTTGAAGGTTTCTCTTATATCGGCGTGACCGATAACATTTTCGCGGAACTTAGGAGCAAGCATACCCTTCATCGCCGCCTCTATTTCATCGATGGCCTCGTAGATTATGCGGTATGTTCTTATATCGACCCGATTGAGCTCGGACGCGTTTCTTGCGCCTGTATCGGGACGAACGTTAAAGCCTACTATAATTGCGTTGGAAGCGGCGGCAAGCGTTACATCGCTTTCGGTTATGGCGCCGACCGCGCCGTGGATAACCTTTACCTTTACCTCGTCGTTGGAGAGCTTTTCGAGGGACTGACGAACAGCCTCTACGCTGCCCTGAACGTCTGCCTTTACAACAATGTTGAGGGTTTTCATTTCGCCCTCTTTAAGAGCGTCAAAGAGATTTTCAAGCGATACCTTGGCTGTTGACTTGAATACCTCGTCCTTGATTTTCTGCTTTCTGGATTCCACAACATTTCTTGCGGCGCGTTCATCGTCCACAACGTAGAAGAGGTCGCCGCCGTCGGGAGCCTCGGAAAGACCGATTATTTCAACGGGTGTGGAGGGACCGGCAGTCTTAAGCTTTCTGCCCTTTTCGTCCGTCATTGCTCTTACTCTGCCCACTGCGGTGCCGGCAACTATAATATCGCCGCTCTTAAGGGTGCCGTTTTGTACGAGCACGGTCGCAACGGGACCGCGGCCCTTATCGAGCTTTGATTCGATAACGCTGCCCTTTGCCTGCCGATTGGGGTTAGCCTTAAGCTCCTTCAGCTCTGCCGTGAGAATTACCATTTCAAGAAGGTTATCGATACCTATGTTTTTCTTTGCGGAAACCTCTACGCAGACTGTATCGCCGCCCCATTCCTCGGGTACAAGACCGTATTCCGTAAGCTCCTGCTTTACTCTGTCGGGGTTTGCGCCTTCCTTATCGATTTTATTTATCGCGACAATTATACTTACATTCGCTGCCTTGGCATGGTTTATAGCCTCGATTGTCTGAGGCATGATACCGTCGTCGGCGGCAACGACAATTATCGCTATATCGGTAACCTGGGCTCCGCGCATACGCATTGCTGTGAACGCTTCATGACCGGGCGTGTCAAGGAAGGTGATGGACTTGCCGTTAATATCCACGGTATATGCGCCGATATGCTGGGTGATGCCGCCTGCCTCGCCCGCAGTCACGTTGGTGTTTCTGATACAGTCAAGAAGCGACGTCTTGCCGTGGTCGACATGACCCATTACAACCACTACCGGCGGACGCGGAACAAGATCCTTTTCATCGTCGGGGGTGTCGTTAAAGAGGCGATCCTCATCGGTTACGATAATTTCGTGCTCGACCTCGGCTCCGATATCCTCGGCAACTATGCTCGCTTCATCGAAGGAGATAGTCTGGTTTACGGTTGCCATAGTGCCTATCTGCATAAGGCGCTTTATAACCTCAACCGCGCCGACATCAAGCTTTTCGGCAAGCTCGCTTACGGTTATTTCGTCGGGAATGAGTACATGAAGCTTTTCCTTCTTTACGTTCTTGCGATTGAGCTTTTCCAAGGACTCGTTTGATTCGTTGCCGCGGTTTTTCTTATTCATCTTACCGCGGTTTTTCTTTATCTTCTGCTTATTGGTCACAGTGTCCTTGACGGGAACGTTTACGAGGCTTTCAGCCTTTTCGGTCTTAAGCTGCTGCTCAAGGTCAACGGCGTTTGTACGGGTATCGACATAGCGAACCTCCTTTTTCCTCGAAACCTTTTCGGGCGCCGAAGATTCTTTCTCCTTGGGCTTCGGCTCTTCCTTGGGTTCGGGCGCGGCGTGAGCCGCACGGAGGATTTCCTCAAGATTTTCGCCCTTGTCGTTCTTCTGGGTGTAGTACTCTAAAAGTATATCCATTTCAGCCGGTTCCAATGAGCTCATATAGCTTTTTCCGGTTACGTTATAATTGGCAAGAACAGCAAGTAATTCCTTGCTGGGAATGCCGAACTGCTTTGATATTTCATGTATTTTCGGTTTAGTCATTCACGCCGCCTCCATATATTTTCAAGATTGCATTTCCAAAATTTTCATCGCAGACGCAAAGCGCGCTGACGCTTTCCCTGCCGCAGGCTTTGCCGAGAGCCGCCTTATCGGATAAGACGATGCACGGCACAGAGGTGTTTTTGCATTTTGCCTCGATGCTGCGGCGGTTGCTGCCTCCGATATCTGAGGGTATGATAACGAGCTTTGCTTTTCCGCTGTCGCAGGAGGAAAGGGTGAGATACACTCCGAACCTGACCTTTCCTGCCTTGACGGCAAGCCCCGTCATACCGAGGATTTTATTTGTCATAAGAATATTCACAGCCTTTCCGACGCGGCGCTGTCAATGTTTTCGTTTACCGCTTCAAAGACCGAATCGGGGATGCTGCATTTGAACGAGCGTTCAAAGCCCTTAGTCTTGGGCAGACGGGAAAAACATTCACGCGACGCGCATATGTACGCTCCGCGCCCCGGCGCTTTGCCTGTAGGGTCGTACAGCACAGTGCCGTCCGCTGTTTTCACTACGCGGAGAAGCGAGGATTTTTTCATCATCCGCCTGCATACAACGCACATCCTTTCGGGGGACCTTTTCAAAGACGCCATAATTCCCACCCCTTACTGCTCTGCCGCACTGTCGCCCTTAATATCTATCTTCCAGCCGGTGAGGCGTGCCGCAAGGCGCGCGTTCTGCCCCTCTTTGCCTATTGCAAGAGAAAGCTGAAAATCCGGAACGGTGACGAAAGCGCTCTTTGCCTCCTCGTCTATCGTTACGGAGGAAACCGTTGCGGGGTTTAAAGCCGCGCTTATATATTTTGCCATGTCGTCGTCATAGAGAATTATATCAACCTTTTCGCCGCCGAGCGCATCGACTACCGCCGCAACTCTGGCGCCCTTTGCGCCTACGCAGGAGCCTACGGGGTCTACATTGGGATTTTCGGACCATACGGAAATCTTTGTACGGCTGCCCGCCTCTCTCGCAATGTTCTTTATTACGACGGTGCCGTCGGCTATTTCGGGCACCTCTTGCGCAAAGAATTTCTTAACCATGCCGGGGTGAGTTCTTGAAACAAGGAGCTGAAGAGACTTTGCGGTTTTCTTTACCTCAAGAACATATACCTTTACGCTGTCGCCGGGGCTCAAGACCTCTCCCGGAATCTGCTCGGAGGGGGCGAGGAGGGCTTCCGCGTTGCCCATGTCAAGGAATACGCCGCGCTTTTCAACCTTTACTACCTTGCCTGTAAGTATGTCGTTTTCCTTATCGGAATACTGCATAAACACATTTCCGCGTTCCGCCTCGCGAATTTTTTGAACAACCATCTGCTTTGCGGTCTGAGCGGCGATGCGCCCGAAGGCGGCGGGATTTGCGTCAAATTCCACGGTGTCGCCCACCTGATAGCGAGGCGATATGCCGCGCGCTTCTTCGAGCGATATTTCAATCGCGTCGTCGATAACGTCCTCAACCACGGTTTTAATCGCATATACCCTCATCGCGCCCGTGGAGCGGTCAACGGTGGCGGCGCAGTTGTAATTGGGACCGAAGTTTTTCTTATATGCCGTGACGAGGGCGGTCTCAAGCGCCTCGCACATAACCTCTTTTGATATTTTCTTCTCCTTCTCGAGGGCGTCGAGAGCCTCGATAAGATCAGTATTGATATTATTCATTTTTTTAAACCAACCCTTTCGTTAAAACTTAATTGCCAGCCTCACGGAGGAGGTCTTGCCCTTTTCTATATGAAGCGTTCTTTCACCGACCTTTAATGTAATGAGATTATGGTCATAACCGGCAAGTATGCCGCTGAGAGCCTTTGAACCCTCAAAGGGCGCGAAAAGCTTAATGTCAACCTCGCTGCCCAACGCCTTTTCAAAATGCCAGTCCCGCGTAAGCTTCCTGTCCATCCCGGGTGAGGATACCTCAAAAATATACGCCTCGGGAATGGGATCCTTTTCATCAAGCAGATCATTGACCTTTCTGCTGACATTTTCACAGTCGTCAATAGTTACGCCGCCGTCCTTGTCGATAAAAAGACGAAGATAATAGCTGCCGCCTTCTTTTTTGTACTCGCAGTCGTAAATGTACACGCCCATTTCCTCGCAGACGGGAGCGGCAAGCTCTTCAAGTATAGCTTCGGCTTTGGACATATATATCACCGTGACCTTTCTGCCCTGAAATGAATACGGCATACCCTCAAGGGCGGGGAAGATATGCCGAAGCGCACCTCTAACAATGCGAAAGAGCGGGACAAAGCCCACTCTTACCTTAATACAATAGTATTATAGCACTAA
>CAZIBK010000133.1:0-4587 GCA_964537125.1 uncultured Oscillospiraceae bacterium | reverse complement strand
AAAAGGCGCGGATTTCGTATCTCCGCGCCCCGTTTTCAAGCGTTTTTCATTGCCCTCACATATTCAAAAAGCGCGTCCTTGGCGTTCTCGCCGTATTCCGCTATTATCTTCACAATGGCGCTTCCGACGATAACTCCGTCGGCGTACTCACAGTATTCTCTCGCCTGCTCCGGCTTACTTATTCCGAATCCGATGAATGCCGGGATGTCCGTTGCCTCCTTAACCTTTTTTATCATCGTTTTGAGATCCGTCGTTATCTCGCTTCTCACGCCCGTCACGCCCATTGACGAAACAACATACAAAAATCCCTCCGCCTCCTTCGCGATGGAGTATATTCTCTCGTCGCTGGTGGGGGCTATCATGGAAATTATCTTGACATTATGCTCCGCCGCCTCATTGCCGAACTCGCCCTTCTCCTCAAAGGGTACGTCGGGAATAATTATCCCGTCTATTCCCGCCGCCTCGCAAGCTGTGAAAAAACGCTCCTTTCCGTATGTATATACGGGGTTTGCGTAAGTCATGAAAACAAGCGGAACGTCTGTCTTTTTCCTCACATTTTTCACACAGTCAAACACCATATCCGTCGTAGTTCCCGCCTTTAGCGCGCGGATGTCCGCCTCCTGTATCACAACTCCCTCGGCAATCGGGTCTGAAAAGGGTATGCCTATTTCAATAATGTCCGCGCCCGCCTCCGCCATGGCGATGATATATTCCCCTGTCTTTTCTATATTCGGATCCCCCGCCGTGAGGAACGCCGCAAACGACCTTTTGCCCTTTAACCTGTCTATCCTATTCATAAATATTTACCCCCCTGTAACGGGCAATTGCGGCAACATCCTTATCGCCTCTGCCCGAAAGACAAATTATGATTATGTCGTCCTTCTTCATCTCCGGCGCAATCTTCATTGCATACGCCACCGCGTGAGAGCTTTCTATCGCCGGAATGATTCCCTCTGTTCTTGAAAGATACTCGAAGGCATTTACCGCCTCTTCATCCGTAACCGATACATACTCCGCCCTGCCCGAATCGTGCAAAGCCGCGTGTTCCGGACCGATTCCGGGATAATCAAGCCCTGCCGAAATGGAGTACACCTCGTCTATCTGCCCGTATTCGTTCTGGCAGAAATACGACTTCATTCCGTGGAAAATGCCGAGCTTTCCCTTTGCAATCGTCGCGGCGTGCTTGCCGCTGTCAAGCCCGCGTCCCGCCGCCTCGCAGCCTATGAGCCTTACGCCGCTGTCGTCCAGGAAATGATAGAACATCCCCATTGCGTTGCTTCCGCCGCCGACACACGCCATAACCGCTGTCGGAAGCCTGCCCTCTTTTTCAAGTATCTGGCTTCTCGCCTCGCGGCTTATAACGCTCTGGAAGTCGCGCACTATCGTCGGGAACGGGTGCGGTCCCATTACGCTTCCGAGGACATAATGTGTGTCGGCAACCCTGCCGCTCCATTCGCGCATTGTCTCGTTTACCGCGTCCTTAAGTGTCTTTGTGCCGCTTTCCACAGGATGCACCTTCGCGCCCAAAAGCTCCATTCGATAAACGTTCAGCGCCTGCCTCTCACAGTCAACCGCTCCCATGAAAACCTCGCACTCCATGCCCATAAGCGCCGCGGCGGTAGCCGTTGCAACGCCGTGCTGACCCGCGCCCGTTTCGGCGATGAGTCTCGTCTTGCCCATTTTCTTCGCAAGAAGCGCCTGCCCGAGGGCGTTGTTTATCTTGTGCGCGCCCGTATGATTCAAGTCCTCGCGCTTTAAATAAATCTTCGCGCCGCCGAGATCCTTTGTCATCTTCTCCGCATAATAAAGAAGCGACGGGCGGTGTACATACTCGTTTAAAAGCCTTTCAAGCTCGGCGTTAAATTCGGGATCGTCCTTGTATTTAAGGTACGCCTCCTCCAGCTCGTTTACCGCGTTCATCAGCGTTTCCGGCACATACTGCCCGCCGTACACGCCAAACCTTCCTTTACTCATCGTAACTCCTCACCTTTTCAATAATTTGTTTTATTTTTTCCCTGTCCTTGAAGCCTCCCGTCTCAACTCCGCCCGATATATCAATGCCGTACGGTCTGAGATTTAGCGCCTCGCCTATATTTGATATGTCTATTCCGCCCGCCAAAAAATATGGATCCTTGACGTCCTTTAATATGCTTCGGTCAAAGCTCCTGCCCGTGCCTCCGTACACTCCCTTGACCAGCGTATCGAAAAGATACATATCGCAGTTATATTCTCGGATATCCTCCTTCGCCGCAACCCTTTGCGCCTTTATTACGGGAACCGGCGATTTAAGGCGCTCGATATAATCATTGTCCTCGTCGCCGTGGAGCTGCACAAGGTCTATGACCCTTTCCTCCGCAAGCCTTCTTATAAATTCAATTTCCGCGTTTACGAATACGCCTACGGTCTTTATATCCTTGTCAAGCCTCGCGCGAAGCGCCCTTGCAGTATCAAAGTCCACCTGCCGCTTTGACGGAGCAAACACAAACCCCGCAAAGTCCGGCTTGAACTCGTTGAGGTAATCCGCGTCCTCAATCCGCCTTATTCCGCATATTTTTATCTTCATGCGTCTATCCCCTTCAGCCTCATAAGCATTCCGCGCTTGTCGCCGCTTCTCATAAAGGTCTCGCCTATGAGCGCGGCGTTCACCTCCGCTTCCTCGAGGCGGATAATGTCCTCCCGCGTCCTTATGCCGCTTTCCGATATAAAGCATATATCCTTCGGCACAAGCCTTCTCAGCCTCAGCGAATTTGAAACGTCAACCGTAAAATCCTTCAGATTTCTGTTGTTTACGCCTATTATCCTCGCCCCCGCCCTCAGCGCGCTTTTTATCTCGTCCTCGTCGTGCGCCTCAACTATCGCCGAAAGATATAAGCTGTCCGCGATGCCTATAAACCTCTTCAGCGTTTCCGTGTCGAGCAGAGAGCAGATGAGAAGCACCGCGTCCGCTCCGATACATTTTGCCTCGTATATCTGATATTCGTCAATCGTGAAGTCCTTCCGCAGCACCGGAACCGATACCCTTTTCTTTATCGCTGTGAGATACTCGTTCCGCCCCTTGAAAAACTCCGGCTCCGTGAGTACGCTTATCGCGTCGGCTCCCGCCGCGTCGTATTCCTCGCCTATTTTCTCGTAGGGGAAATCCTCCGCGATTATCCCCCTTGACGGCGACGCCTTCTTCACCTCGCATATAAATGAAACGCCGCTGCCCTTTATCCTTTCCTCCAGGAAAAAGGGATTCGCCTTTTTCTCCGCCAATGCTGTTGACGCAATATCCGGATTTTTCGCCTTCCCCGCGTCTGCTCTTATCCTCGCGGACGCCGCTATTGTCTGCAATATGTCAGCCATATTTCCGCTCCTTACGCATTTGTAAGCTTTATAAGCTCGTTGAGCTTTTCGAGCGCCGCGCCCGAATCTATCAGCTCCTGCGCCTTCGCTGCGCAAGCCTTAAGCGTGCAGTCGGAGTTGCCCATGTAAAGACAGAGCGCGCTGTTTAAAACTACCGCGTCGCGCTTTGCGCCGCGCTCCTCGCCCTTTAATATCGCAAGGGCAATCCTCGCGTTTTCCTCCGGCGTTCCGCCCTTCAGCTCGCCCCTTTCGGCGCGCTTTAAGCCCACCTGCTCCGGACTCAGGAAAAAGCTCGACGCCTTTCCCCCGTTTATCTCGCTGACAGTCGTGGTGTCGCATACGGTTGCCTCGTCAAGTCCGTCGTGACCGTGAACCACCATCGCCCGCTTTAATCCGAGGCGTATAAGCACCTCCGACATGGGCTGTACAAGGTTTTCGTCATAAACGCCCAGAAGCTGCATATTCGCCCCTGCCGGGTTGGCAAGCGGCCCGAGTATGTTGAATATCGTTCTTATGCCAATCTCGCTCCTTACGGGACCCGCGTACTTCATGGAGGAATGATATCTCTGCGCAAACATGAAGCATATGCCTATCTCCTTCAAAATTTCAAGGTTCCTTTCCGGAGAAATGTCAAGCTTTACGCCGAGAGCCTCCAGGCAGTCTGCCGCGCCGCACTTTGACGACGCGCTTCTGTTGCCGTGCTTTGCGACCTTAACTCCGCCCGCCGCAATGACAAACGCCGATATTGTGGAAATGTTTATCGTATGCGCTCCGTCGCCGCCCGTTCCCACAATCTCCATAACGTCCATGCCCGCGGTGTCTAATTTAAGACCCTTCTCGCGCATTACGTTTGCACACGCCGTTATCTCGTCGATCGTCTCGCCCTTCATTCTCAGGGCTGTCAGGAAAGCCGCCATCTGAGCGTTTGTCGTTTCGCCGCTCATTATTTCGTTGAATATCGCCGTCATTTCCTCATATGTGAGGTCTTGCCCCTCTACCGCCTTTGCCAATCCTTCTTTTATCATTTTTTACCTTTCCTTTCTTTTTTATATTTAAGATTTAAATCGGAGCAACGCTCCGGCAAGCTTGCTTGAACCGGAGCTTGCGACAGATTGCAACCTGCGCTGGGAGCGTTAGCTCCTCAGGGTTTCAGTGGGAGATTATAACTCCCACTGAAATTCTGAAATGGAACCCGCCGCCTACAGAGGCGGGGGACATCTGCGCTTAGGTTATATTTTCATA
>CAZIBK010000132.1:0-4625 GCA_964537125.1 uncultured Oscillospiraceae bacterium | reverse complement strand
GCTTGTCAGTTTTATTGTCGTATTTGGGTATTGACTGAAATCGTCAAAAAATATATAATATTATAGTGTATAAATATACGGAGGTATCCGCCATGATGCGTATAGGTTTTGATATAGGTTCGACAACGCTTAAATGCGTTGTTCTCGACGAAGATAATAAAATAGTTTTTTCCTCATATGAAAGGCATCTTTCGCAAATCAAGCAAAAGAGCGCCGAGCTTTTGTATAAGGTCAAGTCCCGCTTTCCCGACATGAAGGAAGCTCTTTTTGCCATTTCGGGCAGCGCGGGCATGGGCGTTGCTGACAGCGCCGGCGTTCCCTTTGTTCAGGAGGTATATGCCACGCGCGCCTCAGCCAACAAGTTTCTTCCCGGCACCGATGTAATAATCGAGCTGGGCGGTGAGGACGCAAAAATTCTTTTCTTACAGGGATCCTGCGAGGTTCGTATGAACGGCTCCTGCGCAGGCGGCACCGGCGCCTTTATTGACCAGATGGCGACGCTTCTTAAGCTCACCCCCACCGAAATGAACGAATACGCCTCAAAGCACGAGCGCATCTACACGATAGCGTCCCGCTGCGGCGTTTTCGCGAAGAGCGACGTTCAGCCCCTTCTCAATCAGGGTGCGAATAAGTACGACGTTTCCGCCAGCATTTTTGACGCGGTAGTCAATCAGACCATCGGAGGTCTTGCCCAGGGCAGACCTATCGAGGGCAATGTTGTATATCTCGGCGGACCGCTCACCTTCTTCCCCACTCTTCGCGACCTCTTTGACAAGGCTTTGGGGCGCAAGGGTCTGTGCCCCGAAAATTCGCTCTATTATGTTGCCCTCGGCGCGGCTGTATGCGCGGATAAGGCAATAAATCTCGACTATGTTATAAAGGGAATCGAGGCGTACAGCGCGGGCGGCGAATTTAATACGCTTTCCCCACTCTTTAGCAGCGAAGAGGAGTACGCGGCTTTCACAGCGCGCCACCAAAGGGCAACGGTTCCGCAGAAAACCCTTTCCGACCTTCAAGGCAAGGCGTACCTCGGTATCGACGCAGGCTCCACAACCGTAAAAGCCGTCGTAATAGACGAGGATGACAACATTGTTTTTTCCTCGTATTCCTCAAACAGCGGAAATCCCGTCCCGATAATAAAGGATATCCTTATTAAAATTTACAATGAAAAGCCCGATATAGAGTTTGCCTCGGCGGCAGTCACAGGCTACGGGGAGGACATCATCAAAAACGCTTTTCAGGTTGACTACGGCATAGTTGAAACCGTTGCCCACTTCACCGCCGCAAAGAAATTTATGCCCGATGTGGAATTTGTTATCGACATCGGCGGTCAGGACATGAAATGCTTTAAGATAAAGAACGGCGCCATCGACAATATCTATCTGAACGAGGCGTGCTCCTCGGGCTGCGGTTCCTTTCTTCAGACCTTTGCGAACGCTCTCGGCTATAATATAGCGGACTTTGCAAAGCTCGGTCTTTTTGCGAAAAATCCCGTTGACCTCGGTTCAAGGTGTACTGTTTTCATGAATTCCTCCGTCAAGCAGGCTCAGAAGGACGGAGCCACTATTGAGGATATTTCGGCAGGTCTTTCCACAAGCGTTGTAAAGAACGCCATATATAAGGTTATCCGTCCTTCCTCAAAGGACGCCCTCGGAAAGCGCATAGTTGTGCAGGGCGGAACGTTTTTAAACGACGCGGTGCTTCGCGCATTTGAACGCGAAATGGGCGTTGAGGTAGTCCGTCCCTCCATTTCCGCGCTGATGGGCGCATACGGCGCCGCCCTTTACGCAAAGAGCCGCGGCAACGAAAGGAGCAGCATTTCAACACTTGATTCTCTCACAAACTTCGTTCATCAGACTAAAACCGTCAACTGCGGCGGATGCACCAATAACTGCCTTCTCACCGTCAACACCTTTGAAGGCGGCAGGCGCTTCATAAGCGGAAACCGCTGCGAAAAGCCCATAACCAAGAAAAGTCCCGACGAGGGTCTGAATCTTTACGCCTATAAGGCCGAGCTTTTGGCGGGATACAAGGGCAAGGAAGGTCCGCGCGGCAAGATAGGAATACCCATGGGGCTTAATATGTTTGAAATGCTCCCCTTCTGGAACACCTTCTTTACCTCGCTCGGCTTTGAGGTTGTCACAAGCCCCAAATCGTCGCGTTCGCTTTATCTGCACGGTCAGTCCACCATTCCGAGCGACACGGTTTGCTTCCCCGCAAAGCTCATGCACGGTCATATCCGCGCCCTCTGCGATGCGGGTATTAAAACTATTTTCTATCCCTGTATGTCATATAATTTTGACGAGCATAAGTCAGACAATCACTATAACTGCCCGGTAGTTGCGTATTACCCGGAGGTAATAGCCGCAAACTGCCGCGAAATTTCCGATGTTGACTTTATATACGACTATGTCGGCGTTCACCGCGAAAAGGATTTCCCGGGAAAAATGCACGATATACTTGCCGCCCACTTTGACGGCATATCCTTAAGCGAGATAAAAGCCGCCTCGAAGAAAGCATATGCCGAAAGAGAGAACTATATAGCGAAAATACGCGAAAAGGGCGACGAGATAATAAATCGCGCGCGCCGTGAAGGCAAGCATATCATAGTTTTATCGGGGCGTCCCTACCATGTTGACGGGGAAATAAACCACGGCATTGACAAGCTTATCACCAACTTCGGCGTAGCTCTCATCACAGAGGATTCGGTGTCCGAAAAAATAGGAGCTGTCCATCCGAGCGTCCTTGACCAGTGGACATATCATTCCCGCCTTTACCGCGCGGCACAGTATGTCACCACTCAGCCCGATATGGATCTCGTTCAGCTCGTTTCCTTCGGCTGCGGCGTTGACGCCATCACCACCGATGAGGTCCGCTCCATCCTTGAAAAGGGCGGCAAAACATATACACAGATTAAAATTGACGAAATAACAAACTTAGGCGCGGTTAAAATCCGTATCAGAAGCCTTTTGGCGACAATATAACGAAAGGAGTCGCGGTTATGTCAGACCATATCGAATTTACCAAAGAAATGAAAAAAACACACACCATACTTGTGCCCTATATGCTGGAAATGCACTTTGACCTTCTCGTTGAAGTGTTCCGCTCCTTCGGCTATAAGCTTGAGGTTTTGAAAAACCGCAGCGAGGAGGTCGTTCAGGAGGGGCTTATGTATGTCCATAACGACACCTGCTATCCCGCCCTTCTCGTCATAGGTCAGATGATAAACGCCCTTAAGAGCGGCAAGTATGACGTTGACCATACCGCCCTTATGATAACGCAGACCGGCGGCGGCTGCCGTGCATCGAACTATATACACCTTCTCAGAAAGGCGCTGAAAAAAGCGGGCTTTGAAAATGTTCCCGTTATCAGCCTCAATCTTTCGGGGCTTGAGAAGAACAGCGGCTTTAAGCTAACCCTCCCGCTTATGACACGCGCCATGGCGTGCCTTGTCTACGGCGATGTGCTCATGCTTCTCAAAAATCAGGTCAGACCCTATGAGGTCAATAAGGGCGAAACCGACGCGCTCGTAAAAAAATACGTTGCCGAGCTTTCGGGCGAGCTTTCGGCAAAGCATAAGTTTTCCTTTAAAGCGATTTACTCAAATATCGATAAGATAGTTGCCGACTTTGCGAATATAAAAGTAAACAAGGTTCCCAAGGTTAAAGTCGGCGTTGTCGGTGAAATATACGTTAAATACTCCTCCTTGGGCAACAACAATCTTGAAGAATTTCTTGCCTCCGAGGACTGCGAGGTTATGCTTCCGGGAGTTATGGGCTTCATGCTCTTTAAGGTAGATAACCGCCTTGAGGATATTCGTCTCTACGGCGGAAGCTCCCTTAAAAAGGCCGTATGCGAATTTCTTTTCAACTTCTTCTCAAAGTTTGAAAAGGCAATGATTGACTCCTTCTCAAAGTATCCGGACTTTGTGCCTCCCATGCCCTACTCTCACACCAAGGAGAACGTCAAGGGCGTCATAGGCTACGGCAATAAGATGGGTGAAGGCTGGCTTCTCACAGGCGAAATGATTGACCTTATCCGTATGGGCTACGGAAACATAGTTTGCGCACAGCCCTTCGGATGCCTGCCGAATCACATCTGCGGCAAGGGCATGGTGAGAAAAATTCGCGAGCTTTACCCCGATGCAAACATTGTCCCAATCGACTACGACCCCTCCGCAACACGGGTAAATCAGGAAAACAGAATAAAGCTTATGCTCTCCATAGCAAAGGAAAAGCTCTGATACACAAACGCGGCATTATGCGGTTTTGAAAGAGATCCCATGAATTATTGCTTTGATTTGGAAGAAAGCGGCACATGGCTTTCAATGCTCATCATTCGAATTATCTGCCTTGCGACTGTAAATGTTGTATGTTCGTAATTGAGAAAAGCTTTCGGGAAAATTGCGATATTGATTATAATATATCGGTGCAAGATTCCAGATATGACCATAATTATAACACTGTATGGGGCAGGCTGAAAAGAGCCGTCATGCTTTTATTCGGAAAGCCGATTTATTATAATGACCTTTATATTGAAGATGAAGAATCTTTTAAAAAATTCGTTGCCGATATAAATGATTTGGCAAATACGACACTGCAAAAAGACGAGCCTTGACAATCAAG
>CAZIBK010000131.1:0-4632 GCA_964537125.1 uncultured Oscillospiraceae bacterium | reverse complement strand
GAGCTTATTGGGGATGAGAATCGTCCTCGTTTTGCCCTTTAAATCGATTTCGGCACAGCCGCGCCGAAGCGCTTCGACGGTTATGAACCTTACTTCCGACACTCGTATTCCCGTGGCGCATATTGTTTGCAAAAGTAAATACAGCCTCGGCTTATTTTTTGCCGCGTTGAGGAGCCGTTCGTATTCGGAGAGCGTCAATTCCCGTTCGCTTTCGGAAAAGGTGCGCCTTTGGAGCTTCAGCGGTCTGACTTTACATTCCGGAAGCCCCAAAAAGTCGAGATAACAATTGACGGACGAGAGCATTGAGTTAACGCTTCGAGGCATATAGTTTTCGCAAAGATGCGCCTTGTATTTCAGGACGCTTTCCTTATTTATTTCGCCGTTTGTTTTGCGCAAAAAGGTCTTTACATCCCGCATATACTTTTCCGCCGTGGCGCGGCTTTTTTCACGGGTCAAAAGCTCGCGCTCAAATTCAATAATTTTCTTAAACAAAAAAACCACCTCATTATTTATCATACCAAATAATGAGGTGGAAATTCGTTTCATTCCATAAATTGTTCGGACTGTCGAAAAACTTTTAATAAACGCCGATTGCGGAGCGAGGTTAGGGGAGAGGCGCGCAATTGCTTTCAGTTTTGATACAGGGGCGATTCGAGGGCTTGGATTATGCCCTTTGATTCTATCGCCCAGCCGTTTTTGCCGAAAGCAAATACAGCGGGGGAATCTACCGATTTAATCTTAACGGAACCGTGGGTGATTTCGTTATTTGATTCGTCAAAGATAGTGAAAAGGTCGGTCATGCCGCGAAGAGTGACGGTGGAATCGGAAAGGGACATATAGCGCGGAATTACAAACAGCTTTTTGGTTTGACCGGTTGAGTCCATAAACGCGACAAAATCGCCGCTGTCGGAATTGCCGAAGGATTTGCCCTTTGCGGTGTCGTTTAAGACGTCGTCGTAATTTGTTATACCGAAAAGGAAGCCTCCGAGAGAAGAATAAGAGCCCTCAAGAGTGTTGTTGTACAGAGCCTCGATAGCGGAGGAAATGCTGCCGGCGCTGCTGCCGCCATCGGCATTTTCGTTATTATGTACATCGTTTTCCTCGGGAGCGGAAGCTTCCGCCTCGTCTGCGGGCGCAGAGGCGTCGGAGGCGCCGGAGGACGCATCATCGTCAAAAGACGGAATTTCAGGCGAAGGAAGCTTTTCGTCCTCAACAGGGCGGGTCGGCGATACGTTCTTTTTAGAGGTCGCTATAACTCCGCAGGTGACGCTGATGATAAATACAAGGAGGACAAACAGCGCGGATAAAATTATAAAAAGCTGCTGGGTGGACAGGCTCGACATGGAATTTACAAGCTGATTGCGCTCAGAAACGGATGAAATACCGGTAACTGCCGCCTCAGCCGCAAATTCAACCTCCCCTTCAAGGTCGGATATCTGAGAACGAAGCTGCTCGATAGTTGAAAGATGCTCGGAAATAGTTTCACCGAGAGTGATATTCGCGGCGTCCTTCTGTTCGATGGACGAGTTGAGAGAAGCTATTTCCTTTTTTTGCTCGGAAACGGTGGCTTTAAGCGAGTCGATTTCTTCGTTTGCGCTTTTTATCCTCGAATCAAGCAGGAAGACGGACGGAATAAGTATGCCTATTAAAAATGCTGCAAGACAAAAAATAAGCGCCGCAGACAAGGTTATTGAAAGCGGCTTCTTTTTACCGCGGTTCATTTTAATCCCCCCAAAGTGGTATTATTCATCAGTATAACACAAATTTCGCTCTCAGGCAATAGCAACGGCGAAAAAGATTGAAAAAACTCGGAAAGGAAATTTGGCGCATTATTATTGAAATTATGCGGGGAATAGTGTATAATGGATTTAACTTTAATATAATGGAGTGATTTTTCGGATGCTGAAAAATATAGATAAGATAAAACAACATATGAGAGAAAACGATATAGATTCGTGGCTTATTTCGGATTTTCGGGGAAGCAACCCGGCGATGCGTGAGATAATCGGCAAAAAGTTCACAACGAGAAGGGCGTATATTTATGTGCCGAAGGAGGGCGAGTGCGTTGCGGTATATCACATAATAGACCGCAACGCGTATGAATCTCTTCCGTGCGAAAGAATAATGTACATGACGTGGCAGGAGCTTTTTGACGCGTTGAGAAAGCTTATCAAAAACGATAAGAGAGTTGCGATGGAGTATTCGCCCAATTGCGCCATACCCATTGTTTCATGGGCGGACGGCGGAATAATTGACTTTGTGCGCAATGAGGGCAAGGAGGTTTGCTCGTCGGCGGACATATTTACTCTTCTCACGGCAGTGTGGAGCGAGGAAAATTACACCTCCCACAAGTATGCCTCGGAGAATGTGCAGGCGACAAAGGATCTGGCGTTTAAATACATAGGCGAAAGGCTTCGCTCGGGCGAATTTGTGAATGAGTACATGGTGCAGGAATTTATCATGCGGGAGTTTGACAAAAGAAATATGTACGCTGCCGACCGCGCGATAGTAGGCGTAAAGGAAAACAGCTCAAATTCCCACTATGAGCCGACAGAGGAGAAAAGCGCGCCGATTGAAAAGGGCGATTTGGTGCTTATCGACCTTTGGGCAAGGGAAAAGTGCGTCGAGAGCGTTTATGCCGACATAACGTGGATGGGCTACTGCGGGAGCGAGATTCCCGAAAAATACGTCAAGGTGTTCGACGCGGCAAAGCGCGGCAGGCTTGCGGCATGCAGCTTTTTGAAGAAAGCTGCCGACGAGGGCAGAAGCGTTTGCGGCTATATGGTGGATGATGTGACGCGCAAGCTTATAACCGAGGAGGGCTACGGAAAGTATTTTGTTCACAGAACAGGTCACTCCATAGGCCCCGGCGAAACAGTACACGCGATGGGCGCGAATATAGATAATTTTGAAACACATGATGAGAGAAGACTTTTACCGTCAACGGGCTTTTCCATAGAGCCGGGAATTTATCTCGGGGAATTCGGCGTGAGAACGGAGACGGACGTATATATCCATTCCGACGGAAAAGTGGAAGTGACGGCAGGAGAGCAGGAAGAAATTATTAAAATTTTATGATGGGAGATGGAGTTGATATGAGGAACACGAAAATTATCTGTACCATAGGTCCGGCGAG
Source organism: uncultured Oscillospiraceae bacterium (assembly GCA_964537125.1). Classification (GTDB taxonomy): domain Bacteria; phylum Bacillota; class Clostridia; order UMGS1883; family UMGS1883; genus CAZIBK01. The sequence goes on along the minus strand of CAZIBK010000131.1, from coordinate 1,496 downwards.
CTCGTCCAAGGAAGTCATAGGGGAAATGATAGACGCGGGTATGAATGTCGCGAGGTTTAATTTCAGCCATTCGACACATGCGGAGCAAAAAGTGCTTATGGACAGAGTTAAGGAGGTTGCCGAAGAAAAGGGGAAGGCTGTCGGAATACTTCTTGACACGAAGGGCCCCGAGGTGCGCGTGGGAGTATTCGAGGAAGGAAAAACGGAAATAAAAGCGGGGGAGCAGTTTGCCTTTACAAAGGAGGAGACAAGCAAGGCTCCGTGCGAGAAGAAGATAAACATATCGTATCCGCATCTTGTGGACATATGGCGTGAGACGGCAGACGAGGTAAAGGAAAGATTTGCCGCGGGGAATCCTCATATAATTTTAGCCGATGACGGAAACCTTGAATTTCAGGTGGAGGAGATTGGCGAGGAATATATTCTCTGCCGCTCGATGCGTTCGGGTATCCTTTCAAACAGAAAGAGCCTTAATTTCCCGGATTACACCATTGATATGATGTATCTGTCCCTTAAGGATGAGGAGGACATAAAGTTCGGTCTTGAACAGGGGATACAGTATATAGCCGCGTCCTTTGTCCGCTGCGCCGAGGATGTGAAGGATATTAAAAAGTTTGTGGCAAGGCTCGGCTACGGCGGAGTTGAGGTAATCGCAAAGATAGAAAATCAGCAGGGTGTTGACAACCTTGACGAGATAATAGATGTTTCGGACGGCGTTATGGTTGCGCGCGGAGATATGGGCGTTGAGATATCGTATGTAAAGCTGCCCGCCATTCAAAAGACTATTATACACAAATGCACAGAACGCGGAAAGTTCGTTATTACCGCAACGCAGATGCTTGAATCCATGATAACACATGCGCGTCCCACAAGAGCGGAAATAAGCGACGTAGCAAACGCTGTTTACGACAACACCACCTGCGTTATGCTTTCGGGAGAGAGCGCGGCGGGGAAATACCCTGTGGAAAGCGTTAAGGCGCTTTCGGGCATATGCGCCGAGGCTGAAAAGAGAACCATGTACAAGGATCACTTTGTATATAGGTTCGACGGAAAGCAGCACCGCAATGTTTCCATTATATGCCATGCCGCTCAGAGCATAGTAAACGAGGTCAACGCAAGAGCCGTTATATCCGTTTCAAACGGAGGATATACTATACGCGAGCTGTCGCGCTTCCGCCCGGATATCCCGATAGTCGCAATAGTTACGAACGAGAGGGTATATAAATCCCTTGCGATATATTACGGCGTTATCCCCATTATGGGCGAGTTAAAGAAGAGCGCGAAGGATATTATCGAGCAGGCAAAGCAGAAGGCGATAGCGGCAAACCTTGTGAAAAAGGGCGATACGGTAGTTATACTGTTTGACAACGATATCGAGAGCAGAAACGGAACGAATACATTGTCAATAGAAATTATATAATATTATAGGGGCAAAGTTTGCGGGGCAAAGTTTGCTTTTTCGTGACATTGATTTCAAAAACAGGCGCTACAATAAA
>CAZIBK010000130.1:0-4685 GCA_964537125.1 uncultured Oscillospiraceae bacterium | reverse complement strand
AAAAATCGGGAGTGCATAACACACTCCCGATTTTGTTAAAAAATTTTCAAAAAACATATTGACAACAACGGTTAGTTATGCTAAACTAACCATGAAGTTAGTTTAGCATAACTAACCGAGAAGGCATGTTCACACAGCAGTTTTACGGAGGTAGATATGATGCCGTTATCTATGATTGACAAAGGAGAAAAAAGGTCGGTAATATGCGTTACCGGGAAGGATGAAACGAGAAGATTTCTTGCAAACCTCGGTTTTGTTGAGGGCAGCGAGGTGACGGTCGTTTCTGAGTTTAACGGAAACATGATTGTGAATGTGAAGGAAACAAGGGTTGCCATTGACAAGACGATGGCTAACAGAATTATGGTTTAAAATTTTGGTATACAGAAAGGGAGTTTTGTATGAGTACGCTTAAGGATGCAAAAATCGGTCAGACTGTGACCGTCCTCAAGCTTGAGGGCGAAGGCGCGGTTAAGCGCAGGATTATGGATATGGGTATTACAAGAGGCGTTGAGATTTATGTGCGCAAGGTTGCGCCACTCGGAGATCCCATAGAGGTAACGGTGCGCGGATATGAGCTTTCGCTGAGAAAAGCCGACGCAGAGATGATACTTGTAAAATAATTTTTTTAAGCATGGGTTAGGAAAACCTAACTTGATTTTGGAGGTAGTACATATGTCGATTAAAATAGCGCTTGCCGGTAACCCCAATTCCGGTAAAACAACCCTGTTCAATGCGCTTACAGGCTCGAACCAGTTCGTCGGAAACTGGCCCGGTGTTACGGTGGAAAAAAAGGAAGGTAAGCTCAAGGGAAAGAAAGATGTTGTAATCATGGATCTTCCCGGCATATATTCTCTTTCGCCGTACACATTGGAGGAAGTGGTTGCAAGAAATTATCTTATCAATGAGCGTCCCGACGCTATCCTCAACATAGTTGACGGCAGCAACATTGAAAGAAACCTCTATCTCACGACACAGCTTACCGAGCTTGGTATTCCGGTTGTTGTGGCAGTGAACATGATGGACGTTGTTGAAAAGAACGGCGACGGAATTGATTTCGGAAAGCTCAGCAAAGCAACAGGCTGCCCCGTGGTGCCGATATCGGCGCTTAAGGGAACCGGTATAAAGGAGGCTTCCGAAAAGGCAGTTTCGGCTGCAAAGAGCGGTAAAAAGCTTACTGCCGCGCATACATTCGCTCCCGAAGTGGAGGGATATCTTTCGGAAATTGAGGCAAAGCTTGATTCCTCAGTTCCTGAAGAGCAGAAGCGGTTCTTCGCTGTAAAGCTCTTTGAACGTGACGATAAGATAGCGACGCTTTTAAACAAGGCGCCGGATGTATCGGCAATCATCGAAAAGGCGGAAAGCGAGCTTAACGACGATGCCGAAAGCATCATCACAAATGAGCGCTATGTGTATATATCGTCGATTATTAAGGATTGTTATAAGAAGAAGGCGAGAAAGGACAATCTTTCGACCTCGGATAAGATTGATAAGATTGTCACAAACCGTTGGCTTGCGCTTCCGATATTCGCGGTTGTAATGTTTATAGTATATTATGTATCGGTAACAACTGTGGGAACATGGGCAACGGATTGGGCAAATGACGGAGTATTCGGCGACGGATGGCATTTGTTCGGCATAGGAACCTCTCGGTATGAGGAAGCGGCAGGCGAGTACGATACGGCTTCTCAGGAAATTGACGCATTTATTGAAGCGGCGGAGGAAGAGGGAATAGATGTTTCGCTCTTTGATACGGAAGAGGATGAAGAAGTGGACGCGGCAGCTCTTGACACATTCCTTGCGGAAGCTGCCGATATCACCGCCGATGCAGAGATAGAGGACGAGGATGGCGAAACAGCAGAGGTTATTCCCGTTGCGATTTCCGATTTTACGGCGGCTCTTGAACTTGAAGAACCCGACCCCGCCGATTACGGCGTATGGGTACCCGGTATTCCCGTGCTTATTGAAAAAGCTCTTAATGCGCTCGGAACGGCAGAATGGCTTAACAGCCTTATTCTTGACGGTATTGTAGCCGGTGTGGGCGCGGTATTGGGATTTGTTCCTCAGATGCTTGTGCTGTTCATATTCCTTGCGTTTCTTGAAGCATGCGGCTATATGGCGCGTATTGCTTTCATCATGGACAGAATTTTCAGAAGATTCGGTCTTTCGGGTAAGTCCTTCATTCCGTACCTTATCGGTACAGGCTGCGGCGTTCCCGGTATCATGGCGTCGCGTACGATTGAAAACGAACGTGATCGCCGTATGACTATAATGACGACAACATTCATGCCCTGCGGAGCAAAGCTCCCGATAATCGCACTCTTTGCGGGAGCAATATTCGGCGGAGCCGCATGGGTTGCACCGAGCGCATATTTTGTGGGTATTGCCGCGGTTATCGTTTCGGGTATCATTCTTAAGAAGACAAAGATGTTTGAGGGCGATCCGGCTCCCTTTGTTATGGAGCTTCCCGCGTACCATATGCCCACGGTCGGCAACGTGCTTCGAAGCATGTGGGAGCGCGGATGGTCCTTCATCAAGAAGGCGGGTACAATAATCCTTCTTGCAACTATACTTGTTTGGTTCCTTCAGGGCTTCGGCGTTGAAAACGGCTCCTTCGGTATGGTAGAAGATATGGACAATTCCATTCTCGCTGTTATAGGCAACGCGATAGCATGGATTTTCAGCCCTCTCGGATGGGGCGACTGGAAAGCGGCGGTTGCGGCTATTACAGGTCTTATCGCAAAGGAAAACGTTGTCGGAACATTCGGTGTTCTCTTCCACTTCAGCGGTGAAGTTGCGGAAGACGGCGTTGAAATATGGAGCAATATGAGAGAAAGCTTTACAGCTCTTTCAGGCTATTCGTATCTTGTATTCAACCTTCTCTGCGCACCCTGCTTTGCGGCTATGGGCGCTATCAGAAGAGAGATGAACAATGCTAAGTGGACATGGTTTGCGATAGGCTATCAGTGCGTATTTGCTTATCTTGTTGCGTTGGTTATATATCAGCTCGGTATGCTCTTTACCGGCAACGGCTTCGGCATCGGTACGGCTGTAGCTATAGTAGTTCTTATCGGCTTTATCTATCTTCTTGTTCGTCCTCATAAGGAAAGCACAACTCTTAAAACAGCTCCGGCTAAAAAGAGCTTGAAATAAGGAGTAGTTGTTATGTTGGCAACAGTTATAATTTCGATTATATTGGCTTTGGTTGTGGCGCTGATAATTTACAGCATGGTAAAGAAAAAGAAGCAAGGAAAAGGCTCCTGCGGATGCGGCTGTGAACACTGTGCAATGTCAGGCTCTTGCCACCAAAAATAAACAGACATTATCAAGATTGCAGCGCTTGGCGCTGCAATCTTAGGATAATGGGAAAGGAAATGTAAAATGAGCGTAGTAATAGTAGGAGGACACGACAGAATGGAGTGCCGTTACAAGGAAATCTGCAAAAAGCACGGCTGCAAATGCAAGGTTTTCACACAGTATCCCGCAGATTTTAAAAATCAGATCGGAAGCCCCGATATAATTATCATTTTCACAAAGACGGTTGCACATAAAATGGTAAGCATTGCATCCGAACAGGCAGAAAAGGCAAACGCATTGGTAAGACACTGTCATTCTTCAAGCGCGTGCGCGCTGAATGAAGCGCTGGCGGATTGTCTTTCCGAGGGGATATAATTTTTTTAAGCATAGGTTAGCCTTGACTAACTCCGACCGTTCATATTGGACGGTCTTTTTTGTTGAAAATGCGTCGGGAGTGTGGTATGATATAAATATAGACAAGGAGAGCTGAAATGAAACAGAATTATCAAAGGATGCTTGACGAATTGATTGAAAAAAATGCCGCGGCAGGAGTAAGACCGAGGCTTCTTTTACATGCGTGCTGCGCGCCTTGTTCGAGCTATGTGCTGGAATATCTGGATAAGCATTTTGAAATAACCCTATTTTTCTATAATCCCAATATTTCCGCGAAAGAGGAGTTTGTCCACAGAGAAGACGAGCTCAGGCGTTTTATAAAGGAGTTTAAGGCGGAGGCACGGCTTGTGGTGGAGGAGTACGACCACGGAGAGTTTTTGGCAATAGCAAAGGGGAAGGAGCATTTGCCCGAAGGCGGAGGGCGATGCTATGAGTGCTATAAGCTGCGCCTTGAAAGGACGGCTGAGGCGGCAAAGCGGGGAGGATATGATTTTTTCACCACGACGTTGTCGATAAGTCCGCATAAAAATGCCGATATGCTCAACAATATAGGGGCTTGCCTGTCCGAAAAATATTCGGTACCGTATCTTTTTTCGGATTTTAAGAAGAAAAACGGCTACAAGCGTTCCTGCGAGCTTTCAAGGGAGTATTCTCTTTACCGTCAGTCCTTCTGCGGCTGCGAGTTTTCACAGCTTGAAGCAACGAAGAGGGAAGAAATGAAGAGAGAAGAAAAATAACATAAAAAAATCTTGCAATCTAAGTTAAGGCATGGTATAATACCTAAATGTGAGGGTTGAGCGATATGCGCCTCCTCGGCAGACTTTGAGCCGTGTAAAAATATCAAAGTCGATTTGCGGATATGGCGGAATTGGCAGACGCGCATGGTTCAGGTCCATGTGAGAGCAATTTCATGCAGGTTCAAGTCCTGTTATCCGCACCAAAAAAGCACCGGTTAGCGGTGCTTTTTGCTTTTCGCGGCATATTTGCGGCATTATTAT
>CAZIBK010000129.1:0-4693 GCA_964537125.1 uncultured Oscillospiraceae bacterium | reverse complement strand
TATGTTTATTCGGTTATCCATACGGCAGGCTGCAGGGTTTTAATATCCCAGATGAATATTTTTTCGCCGCTGTCGGAGGTAATCGTAAATTCGCCCGCGGGGAGGGTTTGCGTCTCCGCGCTTATTAGGGACGAATCCTCTTTCCTTGCGCGGATGAGGCTGAGATCTTCAAAGCTTATGCCGCGGAGAACAAAGCCGCTGTCCGTTTCCTCAAGGGAATTTATTAAAAAGTCATCAGAGATATTAAGATATGAAATACTGCCCGAAACCTTATACAGATAAATTTCCGCTACGTTGCAATAGTCATACGGGTTTTGATATTTGATATAGCGGTAACGGTTGTCGGAGGAAAGGAACGCATTTGAGTAAACCCGAGTTTCCTCGCCGTATTCGGGCGCGGTGGGTATTGTGAAGAGCTTTTCCCATACCGTGCCGTCCTGCGAGCCGTAAAAGGCGGTGGCGGTCATTCGCTCTTTCCATGAAGAACGCGGCACAAAGCCTATGGCTCCTATCCTGACCGAGACACCGAGATCGGCTGTGAGCCAGCCGCCGGAAACGCCGTCGAAATATGTGGAGGTGTCGCCGTCAAAGGCATATTTTGCGACGGTGGTGGTCTGATCGTTCCATGTGGCGGAGCCTGTGACAGTCAGTGTCGAGGAATCTATCTTGACGAGTTCGGCGGAAGGAGAAGCTTTTGCGATTTTGATATAGCTTATCATCGGCCCGCCGGCGCCGTCAGAGTCAAGCTTGAGGTTGAGGCTTGCATAGCCTCCGGTTACTTCGGCAACGGACTTGACAATAATCGGGTTTTCGGAATCGCTTTTCGGTATTATGCCGGAGGCGAGAGCGGTTCCGTTCATAGTAAGGCTTGCTTTGCGGTTGACGGAGCTCATCCAATCGGAAGGCGCATAGAAGCCGAGCTCGAAGGAATAGAGACCGTCCTCGGGAACGGCAAATTTATATGTTATGCCGTTGCCCGCGCCGTAATCAGCCTGATCCTTGGCGTAGCGGAATGATACGATTTTGCTGAGATTATCGGTCAAATCATATTCATAGGGCCATGTTTCGGCGCCTGTCAAAAGGTCGGGGAAGGAGGACGAGGGAGAGTATGTATCGACAACGCCCCATTCCATGCCGGTGGCAGGGTCGGCACCGAAGAATTGGTCTGTCACGCTGTTATATATGCCGAAGGAATCTCCGTCGGAAAGTGTGTAAGGGTTTACATCGCCCGCGTCTACAAAGTAGAGAAGAGAGCCGTCGACAGTACCCGAATGAAGACGGAAATCATCGACGCAGGCGTCCCCGGAAAGGGAAAGGGTGAACCTGCCGTCCTCGGAGAGGACACGCACCGTATATGTACTCCATGCGTCGGAAAGGGTAAAGCTTTGCTCCGAAAAGCCCGCGTCAACCGTCAGTGAAGAGCCCTTTGCCGAGAAGGTTATTGTGTAATAACCGTCGGGAACGGACACGGTCTGGGAAAGCGTTCCTATTTTCGCGTAGTGAGTACCGTCACCCAGAACTTCTCCGTCGCCGTCCCAGCCGCTGAGGTCGCCGGTGCCGAAGGAGGAGTTTGCTATCACGTTGTCAAGGTTTTCGGGAAGGATGAAGCGGACGCGAAATTCCGTATCGGAGGTTACGGTATAGACGAGAGAATTGTCTGTGATGAGAGAGGATACGTCTTCCCCGTTTGCGAGAACCTCAATCCCGCTGTCAAGATACTCCGGCGAAAACGTGAGCGTCACATTTCCGCCTCGCGGGACGCTGTTTGAATCGGTATAGACCAGTCCGCCGTCTGTTGAAAGAACCGAAACACAGCACTCGTCGGAGACGGAGGAGCCTTCGCAGAGATAAGGCGTGAACTCAAAGCAGTCGAGGTTGGGCGCATAGTTTACAAGGGTTTGATAATTGATGTTGGATGAGGAGCCTGTGCCGCACTTTAAAACGCGCCAGTTGTCATTAAAGACGGTAACGGTGTTTTCACCCTCGTTTAAATACACGTCAAGCACCCGTGTCCGCCAGTTTTCATCGCTGTAGCTGTTCTTGAAGTAGAGACGAACCGCCTCGCCCCCGTTTACGGAGAATGAGGCATAGCGGTCTACAAGCTGCGCATTGTAGGAGTGAGCGCCGAAAAGCTCGCTGACGGAATAATGCACCGCCATTTTGTACCGCCCCGAAGAGGGAACGCTGACGGTTACAGTCAGGGCGTCCTCGGTGTCGCCTTGAATATTTTTCACATATTTGCTCCCGTCGGCGTAAGGGCTTGAAGCGACCGCCGCGTTACCGGAGAGAACTCCGTCCTCGGCCTGAACGGTGACTGTGTTGTCAAGATTCGACTTGCGTACCCGAAGAGAGTCGAAAGCTATTTCGCCCTCAGAATCGATATCGACAATATTTATGCCCTTCTGAAGAAAAGCCGTAACGGAGGCGTCGGTAAAGTCATCGGATGCGCTGAGAGGCACGGAGGTCAAAAGATTGTCCAATTGAAGCGCCGTGTTGCCCAGATAGATGCGGGCGTCGGTATCTTGCTGCGCGCTGTAGCGGAGAGTGAGGGAATAAAGCGCGTTATCCGGTACGAATACGGTGAAGCGAACGCCGCCGCCCTCGGGTACGCTGCGCTCGGAAAGCCCGGTAATATATCCCGAGGCGCTGTAGCCGGGGAGGCTGCTTTCCGTTGTGAGAGTGGTATCGGAATTGCCGGAAAGAATATTGAAATCGCCTCGTTCCGCTTCATAGACAGAATCGAAGTCCGGAAGGGAAGATCCCGCGAAGGTAAAGCTTACGCAGTCATTTGAAAAGCCGCCTTCGTTGTCGGATGAGCCGCGCATATGAAGAGTGTGCTCTCCTGCGGAAAGATAAATGTAGTCGGTGTACATACCTGCCATCTGATCGCGGAGAGTGTTTTCAAAAAGCACGGTCTTTGTTTCTCCGCGGTCGATGCGCATTTCGCCCTTGAGGGTCTGAGGATTGTTTGCGGCGGTATCGGAGGTGTTGAGTCCGAAGCCGTTGCCGTAAATTATATCCGTTTTATAATATCCGTCCTGCGAGACGGAGAAAGAAAGGTCGTATCCGTCGGATGGGGACTGTATGCCCGAAAGGCGCGCGCCGCCGCTGTAGGCGTAGGTCCAGGGGGAGGAATTTTCATATACGTCGCCTTTAAGCGCGGCGTCCTCCGCTTCATACGTTTTGCGCTCCGCGCCCTTATATACTATGCCTGCGCGGGAGGGATCGGCCGACTGTGTTACGGTGATGTTATATGCCGTATATTCCTCCATATTGTCAAGAGATATAACGACGGAGCCGTTTTCGACGGGATATGTGCCTGTGAGGACAACCGCAGGCTCGTCGGCTACGCCGTGGAACGCCGTCCAGTATGTGGCTTCCACTTTAATATCTACCGCGGAAGCTCCGCCGAAGGGAAGCGTTTCATCGATGTTCTTGAGAACAACGTCGCCTCTTCCGTCAATGCCGCCGAACAGGACGTTGGCGGATTTCTTGTTATCGTCGATGGAAGCCAAGCCGTAGAGCGCGTCGCGGCTTGTAGAGGTGGAAACGGCGAGCGTTTCGCCCGACATTTCGCCGTACCATTTGTAAAGCCACCATGCGCCGTTGGGCTCGTTGTTATCGGCGGCAATGTCGTTGAGATTGCCCGCGTTATGCCAGTAGGGAAGACAGCCTGAAACCTTGTTCTCCTCAAACAGAGCTATCCAGTTGACGAGCTTCCCGGGGACGGAGCAGTCGTCCTGAGGAGCGTATTCGTTGATGATTATTTCACGCTGCTCCATACCGTACTGTTTTTCGAGATTTCTGTAATGGTCAAGATGCGACTTAAAAGAAGAGAGCTTATCCGTCTGAAGCTCGTGCCATGTTATGCAGTCGGGCTCACAGTGGTTTTCGGTGCAGAATTTAATCCAGCTCGCCATGGCGTTGGGCTGGTATGTGGCGTAGCTTACGCCTCCGATAAGAGCATCCGGGTCGAGCTGACGGATGAGTGTGTAGGCTTCAAGCCAGTTTTGGTTGAAGGTGTTTTGTACGCTTGTATCGGAGTTTACGTTACCGTACCATATGCCGTCCGGTTCATTGAAGGGAACATAGACAAGCTTGCCGGAAAAGGCCGGGTTGGAATTGCGAAGCTCAACTATCTTAGGCACCATTTCTCTTATTCGGTCAAGATAGTCCTCAAAGGTGGTGTACTCGTAGGGCCAGAGGGCGAATGTGTCCTGCAGATATATCTGCACCGTTTCGCCTCCGGCGTTGATGAATGTTTCGGCAACGTCAAGCACATCGCCTGTGGGGTGCTGCATACCGTCGGGAGCCTTCTGCACCGCCGTGCCGGGCTTGAGCGGGGTAAGAAGACTTGCGTCGGGGGTACCGTCGCTGCCGAGACCGTATAGGAAGCCTGAGCTGCCGTGGCGCATCGCGCCTGTTTTTTCGGTCATGCTGACGGTAAGCGTCGGAACGGACGCGGCAAAGGCGGGATAGGTCATGAAAATTGAGAACAGAACCGTAACCGCCAAAGCAAGGGAAAAAAACCGTTTCATTTGAACATCTCCTTTTTATAGCTTTAATTATTTCTATTTTATCATAAAATTCAATAATGTACATCATGTTTTAGAGATTTTTTTTGAGATTTTTCTGATAAAAAAAAACAAAATTTATTGACTTGAAGGAAAAAATTTGCTATAATGAATTCACA
>CAZIBK010000128.1:0-4700 GCA_964537125.1 uncultured Oscillospiraceae bacterium | reverse complement strand
AGCCGGCTGAAAGTCAATCTTTCAGCCGGCTTTTGACGGATTAGTTGCCGAATACCTTTACCTCATAAAGCTGTGCGGGATAATTATTGGTGTTTGAGCTGCGCGGCTTGGCGTCTACCACGGTAAGCTTTACATAGCGCGCCGTGCCTGAAAGCTCATCTACGGTGAAGCCGTAGTCGGTGAAGCCCTCGGTATTATCGAGAAGCGTTGTATAGCTTACGCCGTCAACGCTGCCCTCAACCTTATACTTATAATAGGGCTCGGAGCCGTTCCAAATGAGCCATGATATCTGAAGCTCTGTGAGAGAGTACACCTGACCGAGGTCAACCTCCCATGTGAAGGGCCATACCTCGGAGCCGCCGCCGTACCAATAGGTGCGGTAATCGCCGTCATTGACGTATTTTGCGTCGCCCTCGGAGGGAGTTGTTTTGGAGGGCATACCCTGAGAAAGAAGCCTGCCGTTCTGAACCGGAACAAGGTCGTCGTTATCCCAGTTATAGAGAAGCTCGTCAAAGAAATCATAGAAAGCGTAGCCGTTGGATACGGTGATGGGGTAACGGCGGTTTGTGGTTCTCTTAACGATGGCGTCGTTCCAGAAGTACATCCATCGGTAGGTACTCATAATATAATTGGAGCTGCCGTCCTTAAGCTTAAATACAGTACCCGACTGCGAGGAGAAGGTCGTTGTATTGCCGACGGGGCGGAGAGGAGACCACGGTCCGTCGATAGATGTGGCGGTGTTATACATGCCCTGCGTGGGATACCAGCCCGCAGTACCCGAGGAGAAGAGATAATATATACCGTCTACTTTGAGCATACTGGGAAGCTCGCGCCATGAGTTCTTATTTACGATGCATACAAGCCTTGTAACGTCCGTCCAATCCTCGTTAAGCTCATAGAGCGCCAGGTCGGCGTTTACATTTATGGCAGCTATAAGATACGCTTTATTATCGTCGTCAACATATACGTTAAGGTCGCGGGTGTCGCCGCCCTCGGGACGGATTGCGCGGTGGAAGGTGAAGCGCTCGCCGGGAGTTGCCGAGGCAAAGGAGGTCATTGCGGTGCCGTAGCCGCCGTCCGCCTCGAAGTGGGCGATGAATACGAATTTATTCGCCACGGGGTTGTAAAGGAAGTTCTGGCTCTCGAAACGGCAGCTTGTGAAGTCGGCGCAGGTTTCGTTTTCAAGAATTTCTTCATAGTTGAGAACCTCTGTCCATTCGCCGTAGGTAATGTCGTCGGTAGACGTTCTCATCATGAGTCTGCCGAAACCGTTGCCGTCATCCCTGCTCCAGGAGGAGAAGTTATAATAAACGCCGTCAACATAGAGGGAGTTGGGACGGTCGAGCGAAGATTCCTCAAGGTTGCTGCTTGATTTGAGGTCGGCTGGAAGGGGATAGGGCTCTACGGGTTCAGTCTCAACAAAGTCGATAAGTGTTTGACCGTCAAGGGCATAGACGCGATAGGAATAGCTGCTGCCGATTTCAAGGTCATAATCGTCAAGGCTTGTACCTGTGAGAGATGTGAAAAATTCAAAATCGCCGCCGTCAACGCTGCGGTATATATCATAGGATGCGGCTCCGTTTACGGAGTTCCACTGAAGGCGCGCATTGGTGACGGAATCCTCGCCCTTTAAGACAAAGAGCGTGGCAGCGGCGCCGATCATTTTTGTATCGCTTTCGCCGACTTCTGTAAGCGAAAAGCTTTGAAGCTTGTTATTTGTGCGGCCCGCCTGTGCGATATAGCCGTTTTTCAATGTGAGATAAAGCCCTGAGTTCTTGTTCTTGAACATATAAGAGCCGTCTTTGTTTTCTATAAGCTCAAATATCTGGTTGTCTCCGTAATTTGTCGCGTACTGGGTAAGCCATGTGCCCGACACTGTGCTGGCGGAGGGGATATCAAAGGAACGCCCGCTCTTTTTATTTGTAATGACGTACATACCGTTGCCCTGAGTTACAAAGGTCCAAATCTGCGAGTCGCTGCCCGACGCCGCTTCTGTGAGGATGCGGGCGCTGTTGTCAACAGATTCGTTCTCAACGGAGACAACATTTTTATTGAGAAGATTTGTTATAACATAGCATTTGCCGCCGATGGGGTCTTCGCCGTAGGATTCGGCGCTGCGGAGAGGCGCTTCGAGCGTGAAAAGCTGAGAATCGCCGCCCGAAAGCTCGGACTGGATAATGCGCCCGTCGGAAACGGTGAGATAAAGCCCCGAAGCCTTGCCGCGGATAAGGTAGGAGCCGTCCTCGTTTTCGATAAAGTCAAACACCTGACTGTCGCTTTGATTTGCGCTGTACTGTATCACACCGGTGCCTGCGTTCAGAAGAAGAGAGCTGCCCTTATTCGTAACAGAGTAGCTGCCTGTGCCGCGGTCGGTGAGAAGCCAAGTCTGAAAATCGCTTTCGGCAGCCGGTTCGACAACTATTTTAGAGCTTTTGTCGAGGGATTCGTTTTCAACGGAGAGCACGTCTCCGCTCAATGTATGTATGGAATAGTACTTTCCGCCGAGAGTGTTTCTCTCGCCCAAATCAACATCTTCTTCGGAAGCCTCGGGCTGAGAAACGGGTTCGGTAACGACCTCTTCAAGAGTGAATATCTGCGTATCGTCGGAAAGAAGCTCCTCCTGAGAAATGAAGCCCTCCTCCGTGACGGTCAGATACAAATCGGAATGCTTGAATTGGAGAAGATAGGTTCCGTCCTCGTTTTGTATGGGACGTATAAATTGATGGTCGCCGAGGGTGATGCCGTACTGTATGAGAAGAACGCCGGGATCCTTTACGCCGTTGGGGAGGTCGAAGGAGCGTTTGCTCTTTTTGTTAATCGGCTGATAAAGACCGTTCCCGCCGGGGGAGAACTTCCAAACCTGAATATCGGAATCTGACGGATCCTCCATAAAGGTTCTTACGCCGTCGCCGAGAGCGCCGTTTTCAAGAGAAAGAACCTTGCCGGTGCTTGTTTGAATAATTTTAAAGTATTTATTTGCGAGAAGGTCAACGGTGATGGCAAGAGTGTTTGCCTCGCCGTCAAGGGAGGCTTCCGCGCCGAGTGCGCTGAGGGCGGAGACGGGTATATATGCAAGGTCGTTTTCGATAAACGGGGAAGCGTCTGTTGTGGACGTCATTCCGTTTTTCTTGACCTCGGACTTGCCGATAAATACCTCGGCTTTGTCTGTGCCGTTTGTCATGACAACGGATTTATTTTCATTATCCCATTGAGAATCATAGCCGAGAGCGCCGCATATGTCCCTCAAAGGGAGAAAAACGCTGTCGCCTTTAAGAATCAAACCGTGTTCCAAGGAAAGCTCTTCTCCGTTAAGCGTTACCGAAATGCCGTTCGCCGCAAAAGCGCTCAGCGACGTCAGTATCATCGCAAGCGAGAGGAGCATACTGAGTATTTTTTTCATTTCTACATCCCTTCCCCTATATAAAAAAATTATGCGGACTCGGTCAAAAAAAGACTCCGCATAATAATTATACAATAAATTATTTTAAATGACAACATATTTTTAATCCGCTGCGAAAAAACTTTGGTCGATTTTAACGCTGACCTTATAGCCGGGATTTATCTTCCCGATTTCGGAGGAAAAAATATCGGAAACAGTTTCATCCGAAAGCTTGCAGGAAGGGGGCTTAAGGCAGTCGAAAACAATAAGTGATACGTTCCCCGAAGCAACGATGCGGAGATCGTGAATTGTGCAGAGAGGATCGATAGAGGCGGCAATTTCCGCTATTCTGCGCCGTAGGGAGGAAACCTTTGTTTCCTCGGTGATTATCGGGTCGAGGTGGATTACGAGGTTTATGTTATATTCCGCGAGAAAATCCCGCTCTATTTGGTCGATGGTGTCGTGGCTTTCGACAATATTTTTTTCCGCCGGCATTTCCACATGGACGCTGGCGAAGCGGCGCGAGGGACCGTAATCGTGAATTATGAGGTCGTGTGCGCCGAGGACGGACGGATATGAAAGTATTTTATCCTTAATCATGCCCACAAGCTCCGGCGGCGGAGCGGCGCCGAGAAGAGGTGTGACGGTTGCTCTGATAAGGGATATGCCGCTTACCGTAATGAATACGGCAACAAGAGCGCCTATGAAGCCGTCAAGATTGAGGGAAAAGGCGCGGGACAAAAATCCGCCCGAAAGAACGCCGAGGGTGGTGAGACAGTCGTTCCGCGAATCGCACGCGGTGGCAATAAGCGTATTTGAATTTATGAGGCGGCCTATGCGGCGGTTATATATCATCATGAAAAGCTTTACGGCAATTGAAATGAGAAGTATTGCAAATACGATCGGAGTAAAGACAACGGGAGCAGGGTGCAGTATTTTCACAACACTGCTCCGCAAAAGCTCAAACCCGATGAGAATTATTAACATTGCGACCGCAAGCGCCGACAGGTATTCCGCCCGCGCGTGCCCGAAGGGATGCTCGGAGTCCGCCTTTACGCCCGAAAGCTTAAAGCCGATAAGGCTGACAATACTGCTCGAAGCGTCGCTCAGATTGTTGAGCGCGTCGGCGGCGACGGACAGACTGCCCGATATTATGCCCGCGAAAAGCTTTATCGCAAAAAGCGTCAGGTTGAAAGCTATGCCTGCCGCGCCGCAGACGGCGCCTGCGCGCAGCCTGTCGGAAGGGGGCTCCTTTTGTGTGAGTAATTTGAAAAATTCGGTCATGACTGCCTCCGTGAGATTGATATATTTCAGTATATAA
>CAZIBK010000127.1:0-4711 GCA_964537125.1 uncultured Oscillospiraceae bacterium | reverse complement strand
CGGTCTGCGGCAATTGCCGCAGACCGTTTATCATGACAATAATTCGATTTTTGAAAGGATTTTTCCGGTACCCTTCGCAACGCAGGAAACAGGGTCTTCCGGGACGTTGACCTTTATTCCCGTAACGGAGGAGATAAGCTTATCAAAGCCGTAAAGCATACTTCCGCCGCCGACGAGGGTTATACCGCTGTCCGAAATATCCCCCGCAAGCTCAGGAGGCGTTTGCTCCAAAACGTTGCCGATTTCCTCAATAATGGTGTTTACGGGCTCGTTTAATGCCTCCATGACCTCGCTTGAGGACATTACAATGCTCTGCGGAAGACCCGATACAAGGCTTCTGCCCTTTATTTCCGTTGTTTTTTCCTGAGCGCGGGTATAAACACATCCGATTTCCTTCTTAATGCTTTCGGCTGTTTTTTCGCCGATTATGACGGAAAACTTTTTCCTGACATAGCGGACTATGGCGTCGTCAAATCGGTCGCCCGCTATTTTAAGCGAGCTTGAAACTACAATGCCGTTCATTGAAATGACGGCAATATCGGTCACTCCGCCGCCGATAACAACCACCATTGTACCGGACGGGCGGGAAATATCAATCCCGTTGCCTATCGCCGCTGCGATGGGGGAGGAGACAATATATGCCTTCCTCGCGCCGCTGCGGAGAGCTACGTCCTTAACGGCACGCTTTTCAACCTCGGTAGCGCCGCCGGGAACGGATATAACAACCCTCGGCTTTATTATATTGTGAGAGCAGACCTTTTTTAAAAAAGCCCTGAGCATCTCCTCCGTGGCGCTGTAATCGGCAATTACGCCGTCCTTCATGGGATGCAGCGCAACAATGCCGAAAGGCGTTCTTCCGAACATTGCTTCAGCCGCCTGACCGACAGCCTGTACCGATTTAGTTGTACGGTACATTGTCAGCACAGAGGGCTCGCGCAAAACTATGCTGCGCTTTGTACTTATAAGCACGTTTGAGGTGCCAAGGTCAATACCGAGATCCTGAACGTAGCCGAACATATGGATTTATCTTCCTTCCTGAGGTTATCTTACGAGATTCTGTGTGCGGTTGGGACCTACGCCGACCATGGAAACGCGCACATCGCAGAGTTCTTCAATCCTTGCGATATATTTCTTTGCGTTTTCGGGAAGCTCGTCATATGATTTGCAATTTGAAATGTCGCCGCTCCAGCCTTCCATTTCCTCGTAAATGGGCGTACATTCAGCGAGGAGATCGAGAGAATAGGGAAATTCGGTTATCGTTTCATCGCCGATTTTATAGCCCACGCATATTTTAAGGGTGGGAATGTCGGAGAGAGTATCGATTTTATTGACGGCGATAGAATTAAGACTGCTTGTACGAACCGCAAATTTAACAATGACAGCGTCAAACCAGCCGCAGCGGCGGGGACGGCCTGTCGTTGTGCCGAATTCGTTGCCGCGGTTGCGGATAAGATCGCCCGTTTCGTCAAAAAGCTCTGTCGGGAAGGGACCCTTGCCGACGCGTGTTGTATAGCTCTTTACAACGCCTATGCACTCGTCGATAAGCGTGGGACCTATGCCGGTACCCACACAAACGCCTCCGGAAATCGGATGCGAGGATGTAACGTAGGGATATGTGCCGAGATCAAGGTCAAGGAGAGTACCCTGAGCGCCTTCAAAAAGAACCTTTTTATTTTCTTTGACGGCATTATAGAGTAGAACCGTGCAGTCTGCCATATAGGGAGCAAGGCGTTTGGCATAGCCGACATATTCCTCGATATAATCCTCATATTTAAGGGGAACGCCGCCATAAACCCTTTCGATAATGAGATTCTTTGCTTCAAGATTTGCCTTAAACCTTTCGCGGAAAACCTTTTCATCTGTAAATTCATGCATTCTTATGCCGCAGCGTTCCGCCTTATCCATATAGCAGGGACCGATGCCGCGCTTTGTGGTGCCTATATCGCCCTTGCCGCGCGAAGCCTCGCTGAGACCGTCAAGCTCAATGTGATAAGGCAATATCACATGCGCTCTGGCGTCTATTTTAAGATTGGATACATCAACACCGCGGGAGGTGAGCATATCTATTTCCTCAAGAATAACTTTGGGGTCAACAACAACGCCGTTGCCTACAAGGCAAAGTGTTGCCGGATTGAGGATGCCCGAAGGAATGAGGTGCAGCTTATACTGTTCGCCGTTTGCCTCAACGGTGTGACCTGCGTTGTTTCCGCCTGACGAGCGTACCACAACGTCTGACTCGGACGCTAAAATATCAATAATCTTTCCCTTTCCTTCATCGCCCCACTGAGAGCCTATTACTACTTTTGTTGGCATATAATGACCTCCTAAGTGAAATTGAAACTGACCGAGAACTTAAATCGGAGCAGCGCTCCGCTGCTAAAGTATGCGGCTGCCAAGGTCATGCGCTTAAACGATTGCCGCGGCAAACCGTTCTGCGCAAATCGGAACCTGCCGCCTCAGAGGCGGGAACATCCGCACATAGGATATAATACCAAATTCAGCGGAATAAATCAATGCCTTTTTGATTTATTTTGTTTGACAAAATTATATATTTGAGATACTATAATAGGGAGAATAAAAACAAAAGGATTTGATAGATTTTATGGACAGTCCTCTATGGGTCGCATTGGCAGTGCTTGTTGTGCTTTCGGGTTTCTTTTCTGCTACGGAAACGGCATTTTCGTCGTTCAACCGCGTGAGAATGAAAAACATGGCGCAAAACGGCAACAAGGGCGCGGAGCTTGCGCTGAAGGTGTCGGAAAATTTTGATAAAATGCTTTCCACAACGCTTATCGGCAACAACCTCGTAAACATTTCGGCAACATCGATTTCGGCAATGCTTTTTTCGTCGCTTATCGCAGACGGGGATCTTGCAATGACGGTTTCGACAATTTTTATGACCGTTATCGTACTTATTTTCGGCGAGATAACGCCGAAGTCGCTGGCAAAGCAGTCGGCGGAAGCGTTCGCGATTTTTTCGGCTCCGGTACTTAATTTTCTGAATATTGTTTTCACGCCGTTTACATTCCTTTTTATGAAGTGGCAGAAGGCCGTGACAAGGATATTCAGAGTAGCTTCAAACGACGCCATAACAGAGGATGAGCTTCTTACAATAGTTGACGAGGCGGCGCAGGACGGCGGTATCAACAGCCAGGAGAGCGAGCTTATAAAAAATGCAATTGAATTTAACGATATTGATGTTACCGATGTTTTGACGCCCCGTGTTGATGTAGTTGCGATAGATGTTGAGTGGGATAAGGACAAAATCGAGCAGGTTTTTGATGAATCGGGATTTTCGCGCCTGCCGGTGTATCAGGATACGATAGACAATATAATAGGCGTACTCAATCACCGTGATTTTGTTTTGGAGAAGAGAAACGAGATATTCAGAATCGAAAACGCCGTGAAGCCTGTGAAATTCATCTTTTCAACGATGAAGATATCGCGCCTTCTGCGCCTCTTGCAGGAGACAAAAGCGCATTTGGTGGTAGTGAGCGACGAATACGGCGGAACGGAGGGAATAGTAACCCTTGAGGATATTATAGAAGCCCTTGTCGGCGAGATTTGGGACGAATACGACAGCGTATCAAACGATGATTTCGAGGAAATATCGGATAATGTTTACAAGGTCAACGGTTCGGCTCCTCTTGAGGATATGTTTGAATTTTTCGGCATGGAATTTGACGAGGAGGAAAACGACGATGTTGTGACAGTCGGAGGCTTCGTTACCTCTGAGCTCGAAAAGATACCCGATGTGGGCGACAGCTTTGAATATGAGCATCTTAAGTTTACGGTTACGAGCACCGATTCGGCGCGTGTACTCAGCGTGCTTGTAAAGGTGGGAGAGAAGGAGAGCGAAGAATGACAAATAATGATATATTGACCGTTGCGATGAAGCAGTCGGCGACAGACTTGAACTGTTCGCCCGAGGACTTTTTGTCGGGGGATAATAAAGTTGTAATTTCAAAACCGAATGCGGACGCGAGAAAATATCTCAACCTTCCGTTTAAATGTAATCTTGTATCATACGGAAATAATATCGTTGCTTCCGTGAACAGCGAGGTTTATGATACTGTCGAGCGTTATATAAACAGCTATTCCGCTTATCATTGCTTTGAAACGCCGAATATGAATGTACTGAATGACGCTCTTTCGGATTACGGGCTGAAAATTTGTTTTATGGCGGAATATTTTCTTCCTGATGTGACGCTTTTAAAAAAGCTTCCCTGCCGATATGAGGTGCGTTTATTAAAGCAGGAGGATTTTAAAGATTTATATCTTCCGCAGTGGGGAAATGCGTTGTGCGAAACGCGAAAAGAGCTTGACGTTTTGGGCGCGGGAGCGTATGACAACGGAAAGCTTGTGGGACTTGCGGGCTGTTCTGCCGACTGTGACTCGATGCGGCAGATAGGGATTGATGTTTTGCCCGAATACCGCCGCAGAGGAATTGCCTCCGCATTGACGTCTGCTCTTGCGATGGAGATTTTGGAACAAGGAAAAGTCCCTTTTTACTGTGCCGCGTGGGCAAATATTAAATCGGTGCGCAATGGGATAAAATGCGGATTTAGACCGGCATGGGCGGAAATGACGGCAAAAGAGACGGACTTCGTAAACAAGATGAATAACTTTAAAAGCTCCGAGCCTTAACGGTTCGGAGCTTGAGCGTGTCGACAAAGTCGACACGCACGGAAGAACCCGCACGGTTCTCCCG
>CAZIBK010000126.1:0-4717 GCA_964537125.1 uncultured Oscillospiraceae bacterium | reverse complement strand
TTTTCGCATGATTTTTTAAGATAATTGTTTAATTTATGATGAAAGCAAGGCAAGTTATGTTACAATAACCTCATAAAGCCGCGAAGCGCGGCAATGTTTGTACACAGCACAAACATTCAAAACTGCGTTTTGTTTATGCGAACATTGACGGCTGCGCAAAAATGCCCTTGCAAGCATTTTTGCATAAGCACATGACAGAGCCTTGACGGCGGAGTTGACAGAAAAAAGCTTTTGTGCTATCATTTAAAGGAGAAATAAGTAGAACCGGAGGGTTGCTTGCGAGGGATAACAGGGTTCTTTATGCGGATGTTCTGAGAATATTGGCGGCATTTGCCGTTGTTGTACGGCACACTGCCGGAATACGGCTTGTGGTGCAGAGCGTTTACACCTGTGAATTTATATGGGCGGCTATGGTTCATATTTGTCATAGCGGGGCTTTATATTATCCTTCCGCTTTTAAAGCGCATGACAGACAATATGACTAAGCGCGAAGCAGAGTATTTTTTGGCTTTGAACTTTGTCCTGACATTTCTTCCGACAACACTTTCGGATTTTGAGGTTTTTAATCCCTTTGTGCAGTATATATCAAAGTTTGAGATAAGCTTTGCGACGGGATATATAGGGCTTTTTGTCCTCGGATGGTACATAGACAGCTTTGAACACGGGAAACGGCTGAGGGTATCTCTTTTTGCGCGGCAGACGGGGGATTTCCTTGACGGAGGAAATATCAAAATACACCTTTGGAGTTTATCTTGTGCATGAGATAATTATAAGCGTGCTTTCATCCCACGGGGTATATATAATGGCGGCGCACCCCTATTTCGGTATACCGATAGAGGCAGGGCTTGTCTTTGCGGTATCGATATTGATAACATTTTGCCTGCGTAAGCTGCCGTTCGGAAAGTTTATAACATAAGAGGAAAGCGCATGAGAAGAAAAGACAGAGAAGTGACGGACGAAAAAAGAATAGGAGAAATAATAGAGGAATGTAAGGTGTGCCGCATCGCACTTAACGGCGGGCGCGCACCGTACATAGTGCCGCTCAATTTCGGGTATGAGAAACGGGACGGGGAGCTTTTTCTTTATTTTCACTCGGCTTTGGAGGGAAAAAAGACAGAGCTTATAAAAAGAAACGGCTATGCCTCATTTGAAATGGACACAGGGGGCGAGCTTTACGGAGAAGAAGCCGCGTGCAGCTATACATATATGTATGCGTCCGTCATAGGCGAGGGAAAGGCTGAAATTCTTGAAGCAAAAGAAGACAAAATCCATGCGCTTAATCTGATAATGAACCACTACACTAAAAGAAGCGATTGGTCATATGATGAAAATGTGTTGAATAGAATGTGTGTCATAAGGGTAAGGGCGGAAAAGATATCCTGTAAAGAACACTGAAAAAGGAGCAAATTATACGAAAATAAAAAATAATACTTGCAATCACTTTTCTAATATGATATAAATACTAAGATAGCATTTATAAGCAGGAGGATTACCAATGAAGGTTTTAAAGAATGAAGCAAAAGAAGGAAGCAAGGTTTACCTTGAGATAGAAATCGATAACGATGCGTTTGATGCTGCAGTAGAGCGCTCTTATAAGAAGAACGTTAAGTCTATCACCATCCCCGGTTTCAGAAAGGGTCACGCACCGAGAAAGTTTATTGAAAAGATGTACGGCGAGTCTGTTTTCTATGACGATGCGGTAAATTTTGTCGTTCCAGACGCATATGAGCAGGCTGTTAAGGAAACGGAAATCGATACGGTAGATCGTCCCGAGATTGATATTGTTAAGATAGGAAACGGAGAAAGCTTTGTATTTTCGGCGCTCGTTACCGTAAAGCCGGAAGTAAAGCTGGGCGATTATAAGTCCCTTCGTGTTGAAAAGACGGTCAAAGAAGTGACGGATGAAGATATCGATAAGGAAATAAAGCAGGCACAGGAAAATTGCGCAAGAGTTACAACCTTTGAGGAAGGCGCTCCCGAAATGGGCGACACGGTAGTGCTTGATTTTGACGGAAGCGTTGACGGCGTTCCCTTTGAAGGCGGCAAGTCGGAGGGATACAATCTTGAACTTGGAAGCGGAAGCTTTATCCCCGGATTTGAAGAGCAGCTTGCGGGAAAGCCCCTCAATGAGGAAATTCTCGTAAATGTAACATTCCCCGAGGACTATCATGCAACGGATCTTGCCGGCAAGGAAGCTGTATTTAAGTGCGTAATGCACTCCTTTAACAAGAAGGAGCTTCCCGCGCTTGACGATGAATTTGCAAAAGATGTAAGCGAATTTGATACTTTTGATGAATATAAAGCTGACGTTGCGGCAAAACTCAAAGAGAGATATGAGCAGGAAGCGGCAAACAGCTATGAAAATGAAGTCCTTGAAAAGGCTGCAGAGCTGATGGAGGTTGAAATTCCGGAGGTTATGATTGAAAAGCAGACAGATTCCTATCTTGACGATATCAGGTATCGTGTTGAGTCTCAGGGACTTGAGTTTGAACAGTATCTCCGGCTCACGGGAACAACCGAGGAAAAGATTAAAGAGGATATCCGCCCTCAGTCCGAAAAAGGCGTTCGTGTAGCTCTTCTCATCGAAAATGTTGCAAAGGCTGAGAATGTTGAGGCAACAGAGGAAGACATTGAGGCGGAGATCAAGAACCTTGCCGATGAATACAGTATGGAGGCAGATAAGGTTCGTGAAATCGTTTCGTCTAATTACGAACAGATTAAGAAAGATATAGTTTTTAAAAAGACTATAAACTTTTTGGTTGAAGCCGCTTCTGCGGAGTAAAAATTTTGAAAGGGATGTGTTTTAAATGGCTCTTGTACCATATGTAATTGAGCAGACAGGTAACGGAGAGAGGTCGTATGACATTTTTTCCCGTCTGTTGAAGGACAGAATAATTCTTCTCAGTGAAGAGGTTACCGATGCTTCGGCAAGCGTTATAGTGGCACAGCTTCTTTTCCTTGAAAGCCAAGACCCCGATAAGGACATATTTTTGTACATTAACAGCCCCGGAGGCAGCGTAACTGCCGGTATGGCTATATACGATACGATGAACTATATTAAGTGCGACGTATCGACTATTTGCGTAGGTCTTGCGGCAAGTATGGGAGCGTTCCTTTTGAGCTCGGGCGCAAAGGGCAAGAGAATAGCGCTTCCCAACAGCGAAATAATGATTCATCAGCCCCTCGGAGGAGCGCAGGGACAGGCAACCGATGTTGAGATACATGCCAAATGGCTTCTTAAAACTAAGGAAAAGCTCAACGGCATATTGAGCATGAACACCGGCAAGCCGCTCGAAGAAATTATCCGTGATACTGAGCGCGACAATTTCATGAGCGCACAGGAAGCATTGGATTACGGTCTTATAGATAAGGTCATCACTCAGAGATAAAAACTAAGGGTTTGAGCCGGGCGATAGATGTTTGCTCGGCTCAGATTGTAAGGAAGCTTATTTATATATGGAGGTTTTCCTTTATGATGGATAACAGAACAAACGAGCCGAAGTGTTCTTTCTGCGGCAGAAGCGCAAGCAGGGTCGGAAGGCTTATCGCAGGTCCCGGAGTTTATATTTGCGATGAATGTATTGAGTCGTGCATGGATATACTTGACGGCGGCTTTGACATTGAAGAAGAGAGCACTGAGAGCGCGGCGCCCATTACCGATATTCCGCGCCCTGTCGAGATAAAGAAATTTCTTGATGATTACGTCATCGGGCAGGACGCTGCCAAGAAGGCGATTTCTGTTGCCGTATACAATCATTACAAGAGAATCGGCGCAAAAAGCGATGATGTTGAAATACAGAAAAGCAATATTCTCATGCTCGGACCTACCGGAAGCGGTAAAACGCTTCTTGCCCAGACAATGGCAAGACTCCTTGACGTACCCTTTGCAATCGCCGACGCCACGAGCCTTACAGAGGCGGGCTATGTCGGCGAGGACGTTGAAAATATCCTTTTGAAGCTCATTTTGGCAGCAGAAGGGGATATAAAAAGAGCCGAAACGGGCATAGTATATATAGACGAAATAGATAAAATAACAAAAAAGGGCGAGAATGTGTCAATAACCCGCGATGTGAGCGGAGAGGGAGTTCAGCAGGCGCTTTTGAAGATACTTGAAGGAACTATAGCCTCCGTTCCGCCGCAGGGCGGCAGAAAGCATCCTCAGCAGGAATGCTATAGGATAGATACTTCCAATATTTTGTTTATATGCGGAGGAGCCTTCGACGGACTGGAAAAGATAATCGCAAACCGCATAGGGCAACATTCCATGGGCTTCGGAAACGATGTCACTTCGGCGGCGAAGGCGGATCCGGGAGAGCTTTTGAAAAAGGTAGAGCCGCAGGATTTGCTTAAGTTTGGCATAATTCCGGAATTTATCGGAAGACTGCCGGTTGTAGTGTCACTTGAATCACTTGATGTGGCTGCGCTTAAGAAAATTCTCACCCAGCCAAAAAACGCTCTTGTGAAGCAGTATAAGAAGCTGTTTGAAATTGACGGGATTGAGCTTGAGATAACCGACGACGCGCTTGACGCTATCGCAAACCGTGCTATAGAAAGAAAAACAGGCGCAAGAGGTCTTCGAGCGATAATGGAAGAGACTATGAACGATATTATGTTTGAGGTACCGTCGGAGGAAGGAGTTACTAAGGTTATTGTCAACTCCGATACCGTGGCAAAGCTCGGTGCGCAGCGCGTTATAGAGCATAAGGCGTCTTAAGCT
>CAZIBK010000125.1:1292-4719 GCA_964537125.1 uncultured Oscillospiraceae bacterium | reverse complement strand
TTCACGTTAACCTTCTCCTTTCGGGATAATTAAAAACACAGCCCCATTTTATAGGATTTAAATCGGAGCCTGCGAACAAGTGCGCCCCGCCGCCTTTGCTAAATATGCGTAAGAGGCGGGGGACATCTGCACATAGATTATATCAAATAGCCTTAATATTTTTAAGCCGTTTATTCTCTCCTTCAATTACTCCACGCTTACCGCCTTATAATCCTGCGCCTCAACAGCCTCCTTAAGCGTCTCGGCGTTAACCTCCTTTGACAGCGTAATAACCGCCGTGCCGCTTTCATGGCTTACAACAGCCTTCTCTACGCCGTCTATCGCTTCAAGGCACTTCTTAACCCTTGCCTCGCAGTGAGAACACATCATGCCCTCAATTCTCATTGTCTTTTCCATGGAAATATTCTCCTCTTCATTTTTTCCGTTTTTGACTTTTTCACCTTTGTTTTTCTTCCTTTTGTCGTGCTTTGCGTCCCTTATATTGAAAAGGTTCAGCCTCAGTGCATTCGACACAACGCAAAAGCTTGACAAGCTCATCGCCGCAGCGCCGAACATCGGATTCAGCTGCAAGCCGAAAAGCCTTATCCAAACTCCCGCCGCAAGGGGTATCCCGATAACATTGTATATAAACGCCCAAAAGAGGTTTTCATGAATGTTTTTCAGCGTTTTCCGGCTGAGACGTATCGCGGCGGGAACATCGCCAAGAGAGCTGTTCATCAAAACCACATCCGCCGCGTCTATGGCAACATCGGCGCCTGCGCCGATCGCAATACCTATATCGGCTCTCGTCAGCGCGGGAGCATCGTTTATTCCGTCGCCGACCATTGCCACCTTGCCCTGCCTTGCAAGCTCTCTCACGGCAGCCTCTTTCCCCTCGGGCAGAACTCCCGCAATGACAGAATCCACTCCTGCCTCTTTGCCTATCGCCTTTGCCGTGCGCTCATTGTCGCCCGTTATCATAACTACGCGTATTCCCATGTTCTTTAGCTCTTGAATTGCCTTCGCGCTGTCCGTCTTTATAACGTCTGCCACGGCAATCACTCCGAGAAGCTTGCCGCTCTTTGCGAAAAACAGCGGCGTCTTGCCCTCTTCGGCAAGCTCCTCCGCCCTGCGGCGCAGCGGCGCCGGTATATCGGCTTCCTTTTCGATAAACGCCATATTTCCGCCGACTATTCTTTCTCCGCCGACCTCCCCTGCAAGACCGTTGCCCGGAAGCGCCTTAAAGCTGTCTGCCTCCTCGGAGGCAATCCCCTTTTCTTCTCCGTAGCTTATTACCGCCTTTGCCAGAGGATGCTCGCTCCTTTTCTCCAATGCAAAGGCATACGATAAGAGACTGCTTTTGTCAACGCCGTCTGCGGTCACCACGTCGGTAACCCTCGGCTCTCCGCTTGTTATCGTACCCGTCTTATCAAGGGCGGCAATGCTCACTCTGCCCGTCTCTTCCAGAGAGGCGGCAGTTTTGAACAATATTCCGTGCCTTGCGCCCACGCCGTTGCCTACCATAATTGCAACGGGCGTCGCAAGACCGAGCGCGCACGGGCAGCTTATTACAAGCACCGATATTGCCCTTGCCAGCGCAAAGCCCGCGCTTTCGCCGACTGCCAGCCAAACTATGAGCGTCACAAGCGCCGCCGTTATCACCGCCGGAACAAATACGCCCGACACCTTGTCCGCGGCCTTTGCGATCGGCGCCTTTGTCGCAGCCGCGTCGCTCACCATTTTTATTATCTGTGAAAGCGTCGTATCTTCTCCTACCCGTGTCGCTTCGCACTTTAAAAATCCCGACTGATTCACGGTCGCCGCCGAAACCTTGTCTCCCTTTGTCTTGTCAACAGGAAGGCTCTCGCCTGTCAGAGCCGACTCATTTACCGCGCTTTCACCCTCGATAACCACTCCGTCAACAGGAATACTCTCCCCCGGTCTTACCGCAAATATATCGCCCTTCTTTACCTCTCCTATCTCTACCGTAACCTCCGCGCCGTCCCGCATTATAACCGCGGTCTTCGCCTTAAGCCTCATCAGACTTTTCAGCGCGTCTGTGGTTTTGCCCTTTGAATACGCTTCAAGCATTTTTCCGAGGGTTATCAACGTCAGTATCATTGCCGCCGACTCAAAATAAAGCTCGTGCATATACATCATGACAGCCTCGGAATCTCCGTTTACCTGCGCGGCAGTCATTGCAAACAGCGCATACACGCTGTACACAAATGATGCGCCCGCGCCGAGAGCTACAAGGGTATCCATGTTCGGCGCTCTGTGAATAAGCCCCTTAAAGCCGCTGATAAAAAACCTCTGATTTATCACCATTATGATAACGGTCAGCAAAAGCTGTACAAGCCCCATCGCCACATGATTGCCGCTGAAAAATGTTGGAAGCGGCCAGCCCCACATCATGTGTCCCATTGAAAAATACATCAGCACCGCGAGGAATACAAGAGAAGCTATAAGCCTTTTTTTAAGCAGCGGCGTTTCGCGGTCGACAAGCTCTTCCCCTTCCGACGAGCTTGTTTCCTTCTCTCCTTTAAGCTGCGCCCCGTAACCTGCCGCCTCTACCGCCTTGATTATATCGCGGCTTGCCGCGTTTCCCTCTACTGCCATCGAATTGGTCAAAAGGCTCACCGAGCAGCTCTTAACACCCGCTACCGCATTGACTGCCTTCTCCACACGCGCACTGCACGCCGCGCAGCTCATGCCCGTAACATTATAATGTTCCATCAGATTTCCTCCGTATCAATCCTCATCGCGAAGAATCCCGCCTTGCGCACTGCCTCCTTAAGCTCCCTGTCCTCAATTTCGCGCGTCATAAGAACCGCCGCTTCCCGTTTTTCAAGATTTACCTTTGCCAGTGCGCCGTCTATTTCGTTTATGCTCTTTTCAACGCTTTTCCTGCAATTGTCGCAGTGCATTCCGTCGATAGTTATAATTTTTTTCGCAATAACCTCTCCCTCAAGAGCCTTCTTTTTCGATTTTACAGCCGCGCCTCCGCCGCCGCAGCAGCCTCCGCCGCCCTTAAAATGCTTTATACACGGTCTCAGTGCCAACGCAACAGCCGCAATTAAAATGACGGCAACCGCTATTGTACCCATTTATTCATCACCTCATCAGCCTTTGCAGCATTGCCACAAGCTCGTCTGCAGTCTCGTCCTTGCCGTCTCTTATGTCCTGCACAACGCACGTTTTTATATGGTTCGACAAAAGCTCCTTTTTAAACGAGTTCAAAGCCGCGCTCGCCGCCAAAACCTGCGTCAATATATCGGTGCAGTAGGCGTCGTTTTCCACCATTCCCTTTATTCCGCGTATCTGCCCTTCAATGCGGTTTAACCTGTGGATGAGGCTTTTGTATTCCGCCTCGCCGCGCTCTTTCGTCCTTTTGCCGACGCAGCATCCCTTTTCTTCCATAGCTCTCCCCTCCTTTTAAAATACCCTT
>CAZIBK010000125.1:0-1192 GCA_964537125.1 uncultured Oscillospiraceae bacterium | reverse complement strand
TTATTATATACCCCACAAGGGTATTTGTCAATACAAAAAATACCGCCGCCTTCGATTTTGAAAGCAGCGGTATTCTGTTACTCTGAAAACATAGGTGTGGAAAGATATCTCTCACCCGTATCCGGCAGAAGCGCAACTATAACCTTGCCCTTATTTTCGGGGCGCTTTGCAAGCTGTGTTGCCGCCCAAACCGCCGCGCCGGAGGAAATTCCCACAAGCAAGCCCTCTTTCTTTGCGAGAGTTCTGCCAATCTCGAAAGCGGCTTCATTTTCAACGGCTATTATTTCATCGTAAATCTTTGTGTCAAGAGTATCGGGGACAAATCCTGCGCCTATACCCTGGATTTTATGCGGACCCGCCTTGCCCTGCGAAAGAACGGGCGAGCCTGCCGGTTCGACCGCAACGACCTTCACGTTCGGATTTTTTGATTTCAAATACTGCCCGACGCCCGAAATAGTACCGCCGGTACCGACGCCCGCTACAAATATATCTACCTTTCCGTCGGTATCGTTCCATATTTCGGGACCTGTCGTATTGCGGTGAACAGTCGGATTCGCGGGGTTCGTAAACTGACTGGGGATAAAGCTGCCGGGAGTGGATTCCGCAAGCTCCTTTGCCTTTTCGATAGCGCCCTTCATGCCCTTTGCCCCGTCCGTAAGCACAAGCTGCGCGCCGTAAGCCTTGAGAAGATTTCTTCTTTCAATGCTCATCGTTTCGGGCATTGTAAGAATAATCTTATACCCTCTCGACGCTGCCACCGCCGCAAGACCTATTCCTGTGTTGCCGCTGGTCGGCTCGATGATAACCGAGCCCGGCTTAAGCAGCCCCTTTTCCTCGGCTTCGTCAATCATCGCCTTTGCGATTCTGTCCTTTACGCTGCCTGCGGGATTGAAATATTCAAGCTTCGCAATTATCTTTGCTTCAAGATTGTTTTCCTTTTCGTAATTTTTAATCTCAAGAAGAGGCGTTCCTCCGATAAGGTCTGTAATTTTTTCAACTGCTTTCATGTTAATATCTCCTTCTTAATTTTTTTAATTCCATTTTGCCAAAACTATTTAGCTCCTACATCGTTTATACATAGGTATACACCCTCTCTTATTAACCCATTAAGTCTACCTGTTTTATAGGTATTATATTAGCATCCTTTTCTTTTAATGTCAATAGTTTTTTTGCTTTCCCGCAAAAATTATCT
>CAZIBK010000124.1:0-4723 GCA_964537125.1 uncultured Oscillospiraceae bacterium | reverse complement strand
ATTTCCCGCAGGATTTTTCATAAGCTCGTATTTTTAAGCCTCTTTGAAGCGGCAGCTTATTATTGCCTTGAAAGCAAAATTACTCCGCCTCGTTTGCCGCCTCTATCATGCTTTCGGCAAATATTGCGTAGCCCATCGTCGGGTCGTTTACAAGTACATGAGTCACCGCTCCGACGAGCATTCCGTTTTGTATTATGGGACTGCCGCTCATGCCCTGCACAATGCCGCCCGCCTTGCCGATAAGCTCGTCGTCCGTCACCTCGATTATCATACCCTTTGACGGATTTTTGGCATTCGGCGAAACGCGGCGGATATTTACGGAATATTCCCCTACCTCCTCGCCGTCAAGGCTTGTCCGTATGACAGCTTTTCCGACCTTCACTTCATTTTTAAGTGCGACAGGAACCGTTTCTCCGTCAAACCTGCATTTGACCGAGCCGAAAATCCCCGAAGCCGTATTTTTTTCAATGGCGCCCATAGGCTCGGCGCCGCTGTAAAATATGCCTCTCAGCTCCCCGGGGGAGCCCTTTTCGCTTTTGACTATTTCCGTCACGCCGCACCTCTCGATACTGCCCTGCCTTACCTCAAAGCGAACCCCCGTATCTGAGTCTGACACGCTGTGTCCGAGGGCGCCGTAGGAAAGGCTGTCAGGGTCAATATAAGTAAGCGTTCCCACTCCCGCCGTACTGTCGCGCACCCAAAGTCCGATGCGCTTACGGCTGTCGTATTCCGATACTCTCGGAGCTATTGAAACTGTCTTTATGTCCTCTCCGCTCTTTATTTCAAGCTCAATTTCGCCGTCAGCTGCGGAAATCAGGCTTGAGAAATCCTCCGGCGTACCTACTGCCTCGCCGTTTACTTTCGTTATCACGTCCCCGACCTTTATTCCCGCCCTTTCACCGGGGGATTTTTCATTTTCCGAAAGCTTCCCCACTCCGACGACTATGAGTCCGTCGGAGTAGAGCCTTATGCCTATCGTTTCCCCTCCGGGAATTACCTCTTTTTCCTCTAAAACCTTCAGCGTTATGGATTTATACGGTATCCCGAAAATACTGAGAGAGGCGGTATAGTCTCCCACCTTTGTGGGAACTATTACACTGCCCGACGTTTCTATCGAACCGTCAAGATGAGTTATCCCCGCAAGAAGTCCGTCCGCCTCCCGCTCTGCGCCTCTGTACAGGACAACCGTCTCGGGCGCGGCAAAATAAATGACCGCCGCCCAAGCAAATACAAAAACTGCGGCCGCTATACACAAAACTCTATGCTTCAACCTCATTGGTTTACACCCTTCCGTGCAAAATTACATAAAACCATTTTTATTTTATGTACTCATCAAGGCTTCTGAATTTATACCCTGCCGCCCGCGCATCGTCTATTATACGCCCGAGAGCATCGGCGTTATCGCGGGAAACCGCGTGCAAAAGCAGTACGCAGCCGTTATGAAGGTTTTCCATAGTCTTGTTATATGCGTAATCCGCGCCGCGCGGGCGGTCAGTGTACCAATCTTCGTACGCAAACGACCAGAACACATTTATATATCCCAGACTTTCCGTCACGGCTAAGGATCTCTCGCTGTATTCGCCCTTCGGAGGACGCAGGTAGCGCATATGCGCGTTGTATCTCTCATAAAAGACGCGGTCAAGGGATAAAACCTCCTCCTCCATTTTCTCAACCCTCTCAAGCTCGGGAATTGACGGATGATTCATCGTATGGTTTCCGACAATATGATTTTCCGAAACCATTCTGTCTACCAGCTCGGTTTCGCGTTTAAAATAATCCCCCGTTACAAAAAACGCCGCCGTAACGCCCTTTTCCTTTAAAGTATCAAGTATTCGCGCGGTCTGTCCGTTCTCGTATCCTTCGTCAAACGTAAGATATAAATATTTTTTGTCATCCGCGCCCTTATATATACATCCGTATTTATCCATCTGCGATATCTGTTCGCTTGTAAATTCGGGAGGATCGGGAGGATTTCTCCGCATACCCCAGCCAACGCATTTATTGGAAATATTTTCCGAGTCGGCGCCTGTGTAAATATAAAAGCTTGCCGATTCCCAAGCTTCGTTTTCAGCTGTATCTGTCGGCGCGGTAATATTTTCCTCCCCGCAGCCGACCAAAAGTATTGCACACAGCAAAAGTATTCCGGCTTTTTTCATAAACAAAAACACCCCGTATTTATCATACGAGGTGTTTTGCCGTTTATGATTATTACTTCTTGTTCGGATTCTTTATTGAAACGCTCTTCCACCAGCCCCAGAATGTGGGTGCTACAAAAAGCGAGGAATAAGCGCCGCAAACAATACCTACAATAATCGGAAGAGCAAACTCTCTTATAGAGGATACGCCCAACACATAAAGCGCTCCGATAGTGAAGAGTGTTGTCAGAGAAGAGAAAAGCGTTCTTGTATAACTGCTGTGGATAGCCGCTCCCGCCTTCTCGTCGAAGGTTGCCTTCTTCATATTTCTCACATTTTCACGAACACGGTCAAATACAACGATAGTAGCATTGATAGAGTAACCGATTATCGTGAGGACAGCCGCTATGAAGCTTGTATTGACGGTAAGCTGGAACAAAGAGTAGAAGCCGAACATCAATATAACGTCATGAGCAAGAGCCATTATAGCGCATACGCCGCTCTTGAAGTCGAAACGGATGCTGATATAGATAAGGATAAGAATAATGGCAAGAAGCACTGCCTTGAAGGTATCGCCGATAAGTCTTGCGCTTGTGGAGGCGGCAACCTTATCAATGTTGATAGCGCTTCTTACAAGAATATTTGCCGGAGCTTCTGTTTCCGCTTCTGTCTCAGCTTCCTCCTTTACGGGTTCCGCAGCTGCCGCGGCAGTCTCTTCTTCAACTGCCGAAGCCTCCTCCGGAGCATTCTCGGAAGCGTCCTCCGTCACAGGCTCGGCAGCTTCGAGAGTTGCCTCCTCTGCGGGAACCGTAACATTCTCAGCCTCTGTTGCGTCCGAAGCAGCCGCGTCTTCGTTGCCGAAGTAGGAAAGGAGTGCAACGACAACCTCATCTGTCTCCTCATTTGTAAGCTCGCTCGTTCTGATGAACACGCCGTTAGCGCCGACCTGCTGTACTTGAGTATCGCCTATTACAAGATTTGAAACGTCTTCTTCAAGCTGAGTATTGTATTCATAGCCCTGAGGAAGCGTAAATTCAAACGTGGTACCGCTTGTGAAATCAATACCGAGGTTAAAGCCTCTGAATATTATGGATATAAGAGAAATAACCACAAGAGCTATAGAAATAGCATAGAATACCTTTCTGTGTGCGCAAGGATTCTTAAACATTACGCATCCCTCCTTTTAGAAGCTCCGTAAAGCCACGGATTCTTTAAACCGAAACCAACGACTGCCTTAAGAAGGAACTTTGTAAGTAAGATAGCCGTTATAAGGCTGAGCGCAACACCTATGAAAAGCGTTACCGCGAAGCCCTTTATGGTACCTGTACCGAAAAGGTAAAGAACCACACATGTGATAAGCGTAGTCACGTTAGAGTCAATTACGGCTGTTATCGCTCTCTTAAAGCCGGACTCAACGCTTGCGCCGACGCTCTTACCTGAGTTAAGCTCGTCCTTAATT
Organism: uncultured Oscillospiraceae bacterium; assembly: GCA_964537125.1. Lineage (GTDB taxonomy): Bacteria > Bacillota > Clostridia > UMGS1883 > UMGS1883 > CAZIBK01. The sequence continues at coordinate 1,129 of CAZIBK010000124.1, read as the reverse complement.
CTTTCAAATATAACTACGTTTGCGTCAACCGCCATACCTATTGACAGAATAACGCCGGCAATACCCGGCAGAGTAAGAGTTACTCTGAAGCCGTCCGGGATGTAGAAGCCCGCCATAATGAGGCAGAGAACGCTGATATATGCAACAAGCGCAACGTCAGCCGCAAGACCGGGCAGACGGTATACCAAAAGCATAAACAGCATTACAAGGATAATACCCACAAAGGCTGCCATAAGCGATGTTTTGAGCGCCTCGGCGCCAAGTGTCGGACCTACGCTTCTGAGCTCGGTATCCTTAAGCGAGAAGGGCAGCTGACCGGAATTGATAAGGTCTGCAAGCTCCTGGGCGCTTTCCTTTGTGAAGCTGCCTGTGATTATGCAGGAATCATCATCAATAACCGTCGAAACTCTCGGATAGGAAATTATAGCATCGTCAAGCGCGATAACTATGTAATTTCCGCCTTCGCTCTCGCGCGCAAGAGCGTTTTCCGTAGCCGACTTAAATGCCGCGCGGCCCTCGCTTGTAAAGGAAAGCGATACATAGTGCTCGCTGTTCCCCGTGGACGATGTCTGCCCGTACTGAGCCGAAGCCGACTTTACAAATTCGTCCGTGCCTTCCATAACAACATTTCCGTCAACGTCAAGGAAGTGGAGTGCAGCTGTCTGCCCGATAAGGGAAACTGCCGCGCTGGGGTCGTCAATATTAGGTATCTCAACGCGGATACCTGTATCACCCTGGCGAGTGATAGTGGCGTCATAGTAGCCCTGACTGTCAAGTCTCGTACGAATAACGCCTTCCGCGGAATCCATCTGTTCTGCCGTAACACCCGAAAGATTTTCAAGATCGGGTTCAAAAACGATAACGCTTCCGCCTACAAGATCGAGTCCCTGTCTAACGCCCAATTCTTCGTCAAGGACGCCGGGAACTCTGATGTTGCCGATGGAAACATCTGCGAATACTGCAAACGCAAGAACTGCGATTATAACCATCACCAACACAAATGAAATAACATTCTTTGCTTTCATTTGATTTTCCTCCCTCGTAAAAGTAACCGCCGCGCCCAACGCAACGGCTATTATATTATATAAATTTTTTTTCGATTAGTCAACACTTTTCTAACGATTTTTCT
>CAZIBK010000123.1:0-4738 GCA_964537125.1 uncultured Oscillospiraceae bacterium | reverse complement strand
CTCCGATTTAAATATTTTTTAACATAAATATTGAAAGGATGATAAGGATGGATAAGATTCTTTACGAAGGTCTCACTTTTGATGATGTGCTTCTCATTCCGCAGAAATCGGAAGTGTATCAGACGGGCATCGACGTATCCACAAGGCTTACGAATAAGATAAAACTCAACATTCCGCTTATGAGCTCCGCCATGGACACGGTTACAGAGTCGGCTCTTGCCATCGCCATAGCAAGAGAGGGCGGCATAGGTATCATTCATAAGAATATGACTATCGAGGCTCAGGCGTCAGAGGTGGACAAGGTAAAGAGAAGCGAACACGGCGTTATAGTTGACCCGTTTTTCCTCACGCCCGAACACAAGCTTTCCGAAGCAGATAAGCTTATGAGCAAGTACAAGATATCGGGTGTGCCTATCGCGGAGGGCGGTAAGCTCGTCGGAATACTCACCAACCGCGACCTTCGTTTTGAAACAGATTTCAGCCGTTCCATAGGCGAGGTTATGACAAAGGATAATCTTATCACCGCTCCTGAGGGGACAACCCTTGAACAGGCGCAGGAGATACTCCGTAAGCACAAGATAGAAAAGCTCCCCATTGTTGACGACGATTTCAACCTTAAAGGTCTTATCACCATCAAAGATATAGAAAAGATAATACAGTACCCCAACAGCGCCCGCGATGAAAACGGCAGACTTCTTGCCGGAGCGGCGGTCGGCATAACGTCCGACGTTTTGGATCGGGTAAAGGCGCTTAAGGACGCAAAGGTGGACGTTATCGTGCTTGACAGCGCGCACGGTCACAGCAAGAATATAATGGATTGTATATACAAGATAAAGAACACATTCCCCGAAATACAGCTTATAGCCGGAAATGTTGCGACTGCGGAGGCGACGGAGGATCTTATCAAGGCAGGCGTTGACGCGGTTAAGGTCGGCATAGGTCCCGGCTCCATATGCACAACGCGTATAGTCGCGGGCATCGGCGTTCCGCAGCTGACGGCTGTTATGAACGCTTACAGCGCGGCGGCTAAATATAATATCCCGATTATTGCGGACGGCGGCATTAAGTACAGCGGCGACCTTCCGAAGGCTATCGCGGCGGGAGCGGATGTTATCATGATAGGCTCGCTCTTTGCCGGATGCGAGGAAAGCCCCGGAGAGACGGAAATTTATCAGGGCAGAAAGTTTAAGGTTTACAGAGGCATGGGCTCTATTGCCGCAATGGAAAAGGGCAGTAAGGATCGCTATTTCCAGACGGGCAGCAAGAAGCTCGTTCCGGAGGGCGTTGAGGGACGTGTTCCCTACAAGGGATCCCTTTCCGAAACGATATTCCAGCTTCTCGGAGGTCTTCGCTCGGGCATGGGCTACTGCGGAACGGCGTCTATCGAGGAGCTTAAGCAAAACGGCAGATTTGTGAAGATTTCCTCGGCAGGTCTCAGAGAAAGCCATCCTCATGATATTTCCATCACAAAGGAAGCACCGAACTATTCAACCAACACATAACGCCATGACGATAAGCCGCCCGAGGGGACTTTCCCGGGCGGCGTTTCAATACAGCATAAAAAACGAGGGGGCGGAGCCATGACATTAAAGGACTTAAAAATAGGAAGCACGGCGACAATAAAATCGGTCGGCGGAGAGGGCGCGCTTAGGCAGCATTTTCTTGACATGGGCGTGATACCCGGAGCGGAGATAACGCTTGTGAAATTTGCTCCCATGGGCGACCCGATGGAATTTATGATACACGGCTACGAGCTTACTCTGAGGCTTTCCGACGCTGAAAAGATAACGGCGGAGCCCGCCTCGCCGCCGAAAGCAAAGAAAGCGGAGACTGAAACAACAAGCAAGGCTCTGCATCCGGGCTTCGGCGAGGGCGGAAAATACCATGTAAAGGCGAAGGAAAACCCTCTGCCGGAGGGAACCCGCCTTACCTTCGCCCTTGCGGGAAACCAAAACAGCGGAAAGACGACGCTTTTTAATCAGCTTACCGGCGCAAACGCCCATGTCGGTAACTTTCCGGGCGTTACGGTGGACAGAAAAAGCGGCGTAATAAAGGGATATCCCAATACGGAAATAACGGATTTGCCGGGAATATATTCGCTTTCGCCGTACAGCAGCGAGGAGATAGTGACGCGGCAGTTTATAATCAACGAGAAGCCGACGGGGATAATCAACATAGTGGACGCCACAAATATTGAGCGGAATCTTTACCTTACAATGCAGCTCATAGAGCTTGGGACGCCGATGGTGCTTGCCCTGAACATGATGGATGAGGTGCGCGGAAACGGCGGTTCGATAGACATAAACAAAATGGAGGAAATTCTCGGCATACCTGTGGTTCCTATTTCGGCGGCGAAGAACGAGGGCGTTGATGAGCTTATAAGCCACGCGGTGCATGTGGCAAAGTACAGGGAGGCGCCCGCAAGGACGGACTTCTGCGGCGGCGCGGTACATAGATGCCTGCACGGGATAATGCACCTTATAGAGGATCACGCTTCCGCCGCCTCCCTCCCGGTGCGGTTTGCGGCAACGAAGCTTGCCGAGGGCGACGATAGAGTAATGCAGGCTCTTAAGCTGACGGAGAACGAAAGGGAAATGATAGAGCATATAATCCTTCAGATGGAGGAGGAAAGCGGGCTTGACCGCGCGGCGGCAATCGCCGATATGCGTTTTTCGTTTATACGGGAGCTTGCCCGAAAGACCGTAGTGAAGCCGCGGGAAAGCCGCGAGAGGACGAGAAGTCTTGCGATTGACAGGCTTTTGACGGGCAGATTTACCGCGATTCCGCTGTTTGTGGGGATAATGGCGCTGATATTCCGGCTGACATTCAACGTGATAGGCGCATTTCTTCAGGGGGTGCTGGAACGGGGTATTTCGGAATTGACAAATTTATTCGACGGCTTAATGACAGCATGGAACGTAAACAGGGCTGTACATTCCCTTGTCATTGACGGCATTTTCAAAGGCGTGGGAAGCGTGCTGAGCTTCTTGCCGATAATAGTGACGCTCTTTTTCTTCCTGTCCCTTTTGGAGGATACGGGGTATATGGCGCGTGTGGCGTTTGTGATGGACAAGCTGCTGAGGAAAATAGGTCTTTCGGGGCGGAGCATAGTGCCGATGCTTATAGGCTTCGGATGCACGGTGCCGGGCGTTATGGCAAGCAGGACGCTGCCCTCCGAGCGCGACAGAAAAATGACAATAATACTCACCCCTTTTATGAGCTGTTCGGCAAAGCTTCCCATATACAGCTTCTTTACGGCGGCATTCTTCCCCCGCCACGGCGCGGCGGTGATGGTGGCTCTTTATTTTACGGGTATTTTTGTGGGCGTTATAACTGCGCTGATATTTAAGAAAACGTTATTCAGCGGCGAAGCGGTGCCGTTTGTAATGGAGCTTCCGAATTACAGAATGCCCGGGATAAAGAACGTAGCCCGCCTTTTGTGGGAAAAGGCAAAGGACTTTTTACAGCGCGCCTTTACGGTTATATTTATCGCAACGATAGTAATTTGGTTTTTACAGACCTTTGATTTGCGGCTGAACATGGTGAGCGATTCTCAGAAGAGTATCCTTGCGCTGATTGCGGGGAAGATTACGCCCATATTCAAGCCCCTCGGATTTGGCGACTGGAGAGTGTCGGTATCACTTATAAGCGGCTTTCTGGCAAAGGAAAGCGTTGTTTCGACGCTCAGCGTGCTTTTCGGGGACACGGCGGTATCGAGCGTGCTTTCGCCTCTTGCCGCGCTGTCGCTTTTGGTGTTTTGCCTTCTCTACACTCCGTGCGTTGCCGCAATAGCCTCCATTAAGCGCGAGCTGGGCGGAAAATGGGCGGTCGGCGTAGTTGCGGGACAATGCGCGATTGCATGGATATGCGCAATGCTTGTTCATCTTATAGGCTCATTGATAATGTGATAATAAAAGGGGTGGGAAACGGTGGAAAAGATACTTGAAAATATGCAAAATATCGGAATGACGGCGGGAACAAGGCTCATAGGCGCGGCTCTGATACTTGTTATAGGGTTCAAGCTGAGCAAATATCTGGTAAAGCTGCTTTCGCGGATATTTAAAAACATTGACCCGACGGCGCAGAGCTTTTTGAAGAGCTTTATCGGCATTATGCTGAAGGTTCTGATTGTTGTGTCGGCGGCGGGCGTTCTCGGAGTACCGATGACCTCCGTCATAACGGTAGTGGGTTCCTGCGGCGTTGCCGTAGGTCTTGCAATGCAGGGAGGTCTTTCAAACCTTGCGGGCGGACTTATACTTATGATTATAAAGCCCATAAGAGTGGGAGACTACATTATTGAGGAAAGCTACGAGGGGACGGTGACGGAGATAGGAATTTTCTACACAACCCTTGTGACATATGACAACAGGCGGGTTCTCATTCCGAACGGAACTCTGATGAACTCCACCATCACGGCGATAAATCAGCTTGAAAAAAGGCGTGTTGACCTGACCTTTCCCGCGGCGTACAAAACGGATATCGATTTTGCGAGAGAGGTTATCGCAAGGACGGCTGACGAGCATCCTCTTGTGCTTAAGGAGCCTGAGCCCGTTATACAGCTTTCAAACTGCGGCGAAAGCGGCATTGAATTTACGCTCAGAGCATGGACAAAATCCGAAAATTACTGGACGGTGTACTTTGCTTTGAAGGAAAATGTGAAAAAGGCGTTTGATAAAAACGGTATAGAAATTCCCTATCCGCAGATGGACGTGCATTTTAAGAGCGGAAAGTGAAAAGC
>CAZIBK010000122.1:0-4749 GCA_964537125.1 uncultured Oscillospiraceae bacterium | reverse complement strand
CATTCTCGATAAATGATTTTATATCTTTTGAGCCGCGTTGTCAATAACCCGAAGGCAAAAAAATGAGTATTTGCTGCCGAGTTATGACAATATTCTGCCGCCGCGATATGTATAATTATATCTGAGAGGAGGCTTGTGATGGCAACGGTTTACATAGACGTCCTTTTCGGAGTCAATTTTATTATAAATATTCTGCTGATAGAGGCGAGCGGCGTTATAGCCGCAGCGCCTACGGTGTGGTACAGAACGCTTTTGTCGGCGGCGCTGGGGGCGGCGTATTCGGTATGTATATTTTTCCCCGATCTTGCGCTGATGTACACCTTTATAATGAAAATCGCATTTTCGGGATTTATGGTGATATGCGCCTTCCGTATAAACGAGCTGAAGCGCTTTTTTGCGCTGTGGGGCGCGTTTTACGCGGTAAGCTTCATATTCGGAGGATGCGTTGTGGCGCTCATGAGCCTGACGGATCTGGGGCAGAGAAGCGGAGCCGTATATTCAAACGGGGTAATATATTTTGACCTGCCCTGGCAGGCGCTTTTCGGCAGCGCCGTTGCGGCGTATGCGCTTGTAATGCTTGTAGGGCGTGTCCGCAAAAAGAGATTAAGCCGCGAGAAGCTCAAAAGGGGAATATCGATATATGTGAACGGAAGGTGCGCCAGCTTTACGGCGATAATTGACACGGGAAATTCCCTTTTTGACCCGATAACCGGCGACCCGGTGGCTGTATGCGAGTACGACGAGCTGAAGCCGCTTTTGGGCGAGGGAGACGAGCCGCTTATCGAGAAGCTGACAAAAAGAGGCATGAAGGTGAGGTTTATCCCGTTTTCAAGCGTCGGAAAGGAGCATGGAGTGATGCCGGGCTTTAAGCCCGATATGGTAAAGGTTGACGGATTGGAGATTGGGCGGTGCGTGGTTTGCGTATGCGAAAATCATCTTTCGCCGAACCGCGAATACGGCGCGCTTCTCAATCCGCAGCTTATGGAGTCCGAACAAAAATAAATACAGCAGCCTCCGGCAGGAGATTGAATTTAAATTACTGTTTGTGCCGACGCAAGGCGGCGGAATGGAGATTATTATGGATCTGAAGCAGATTATTGAAAAAATCAAGCGCAAAGGATACAGAGATATTGCCGAGCTTATTTCGGCAGAGGAGATACATTACATAGGCGGAAACGAGGCTCTGCCTCCGGCGCTCACACGCGAGGAGGAGGAAAAGCTCTTGGAAAAAATAGAGGAAAGAGAGGCTAAAAACGCGCTGATAGAGCACAATCTGAGATTGGTGGTATATATTGCGAAAAAATTTGAAAATACCAATATAAATATTGAGGATCTTATAAGCATAGGCGCAATAGGACTCATAAAGGCGGTCAATACCTTTAAGCCCGAAAAAAAGATAAAGCTTGCGACATACGCCTCAAGGTGCATAGAAAATGAAATTCTCATGTATCTGAGAAAGCACAATGCGCAGAAAAGCGAGGTATCCTTTGACGAGCCGTTAAACATCGACTGGGACGGCAACGAGCTTTTGCTTTCGGACGTTTTGGGAACGGAGGAAAATACGGTGGAAAGCTCCTTGGAAGAGGCGGCGGAGCTGCAGCTTTTAAAGGGAGCCATGGAGCGCCTTTCGGAAAGGGAGAGACGCATTATAGACCTTCGCTTCGGGCTGAACGGAAAAAAGGAAAAGACACAAAAGGAGGTCGCGGATATGCTCGGCATAAGCCAGAGCTATATATCGCGCCTTGAAAAGCGCATTATGCAAAGATTGAAAAAAGATATTGCAAAAAACATATGAAAAGTGTAATATTTAGCTGTAGGGAGGGAAAATCATGAAAGAGCTGAAAAGGCTGGCTTTTATATACAACGCGTCGGCGGGCAAGTCGAGAATTTCTCCGCAGGTGTCGGATATTGCGGACATTTTTGTAAAGGGCGGCTATGAGCCGTGCATACTCCCGACACAGTCAAAGTTTTTTTGCAGGGATTATATTGCCGAAAATGCGCCTCGGTTTGACGTGGTGGCGGTGTCCGGCGGCGACGGAACGCTGAACGAGGCTGTAAACGGACTTATGCGGACAGAAGAAGGAAAAAGACCTCTCCTCGGATATATCCCGTCGGGCTCGACAAACGACTTTGCCGCGTCGGCAGGGCTTGAAAAGGGGTTTTTATCGGCTGCGGAGGCGATTGCGAAAGGAAATGCGCGTCCGCTTGACGTGGGGCGGTTCAACGATAAGTATTTTGCGTATGTGGCGGCATTCGGAGCCTTTACCGATGTTGCATATACCACCTCGCAGCAGTTTAAAAACATTTTCGGGCACGCGGCGTATATTTTGGAGGGCATAAAGCGTATTTCCGCCATAAAGCCTCACAAAATGAAGGTCGTTACAAAGGACGGAGAAATTGAAGGCGAATTTATTTACGGCATGGTGTCAAACACCGTTTCGGTGGGCGGAATGAAGGCTCTGCCCGAGGAGGAGGTAGACCTTAACGACGGACTTTTTGAGGTGATACTTGTAAATCCTATAGAAACGCCCTCGGACTTAAATCAGCTCATAACGGACTTTGCGAATAAATCGGCGGAAAGCCGCGTTTATCGCTTTTTTAAGGCGCAAAGGCTTGAGTTTGTTTCGGAGGAGGATTTGTCCTGGACACTTGACGGCGAGTTCGGCGGCGCTCACAGCAGGGTAGAAATTGAAAACATACACAGCGCGGTAAGGCTGCTGGGATAAATTTGTTAGCACTCATTTTAAACGAGTGCTAACAAATTTACATACGAGACAAATATCATTCACAATATGTTCATAAAAGGAGATTATCATGCTCTATGTAGAAGAAAGGACGGATAAAAATGGCAAAACAGGAATTTAAGACCGAATCAAAGCGAGTACTTGATCTTATGATCAATTCAATTTACACACACAAGGAGATTTTCCTTCGCGAGATTATATCAAACGCCAGCGACGCTATTGACAAGCTCTGCTACAAGGCGCTGACTGACGACAGCGTGGGAATGGACAGAAGCGATTTTAAGATTTGGGTAGATGCGGACCCTGACGCGAGAACAGTTACCGTTTCCGATAACGGCATAGGGATGAACCGCGAGGAGCTTGAAGAAAACCTCGGCACTATCGCAAAGAGCGGTTCTCTTGATTTCAAGAGCGAGCTTTCAGATGAGGAAAAGGCGGACAAGAATATTGATATAATCGGGCAGTTCGGCGTAGGCTTTTACAGCGCGTTCATGGTTGCGGACAAGGTGAGAGTGACGTCCAAGGCATACGGCTCGGATAAGGCTTTTGTGTGGGAGTCCGAGGGCGTTGACGGATATACGATTTCCGAGGGAGTCAAGGATTCCGTGGGAACCGAGATAGTAATGCATATAAAGGAAAATACCGACGAGGAAAATTACGATGAGTTTACCGAACCATACCGCATACGCGCGATAATAAAGAAATACTCCGACTATGTGCGCTATCCCATCGTTATGAATGAGGAAAAGACGAAGAAAAGCGAAACGGAGGGCGGAGAAGACGAAAAATATATTGAGGAAGTAACCGTCAACAGCATGGTTCCCATCTGGCAGAAGAACAAGAACGAGGTTTCGGACGAGGACTGCGCCGAATTTTACAAGGAAACCTTCTATGACTACAACGATCCGCTGAAGGTTATAAGGGTGAACGCCGAGGGCGCGCTGAATTACAAGGCAATGCTTTTCATTCCGTCAAAGGCTCCGTCCACATATTATACAAAGGAGTATCGGAAGGGGCTTTCCCTCTACACCTCCTCCGTTATGATAATGGAGCGCTGCGAGGAGCTTCTTCCCGAGCATTTCCGCTTTGTGAAGGGCGTTGTGGATTCGGACAATCTTTCGCTTAACATATCCCGTGAGCTTCTCCAGCATGACAGGCAGCTTAAGCAGATTGCCAACAACATAGAGCGCAAAATTAAGAGCGAGCTTAAAAAGATGATGGATCAGGAAAGGGAGAAGTACGAGCAGTTCTACAAGGAGTTCGGGCTTCAGCTCAAATACGGCATTGTGTCGGACTACGGTATGCATAAGAGCCTTTTGGAGGATTTAATCTTGTTCCACTCCTCAAGCGCCGAAAAGCTCGTAAGCCTTGACGAATACGTTTCCTCAATGCCGGAGGAGCAGAAGTACATTTACTTTGCGCGCGGCGAGAGTATTTCAAAAATCGATAACCTTCCTCAGACGGAGCAGATTAAGGAAAAGGGCTTCGGCATCCTCTATATGACCGACGATGTTGACGAATTTGTCGTAAATATGCTCGGCAAGTACAAGGAGAAGGAGTTCAAGAACATAAATGACGACGACCTCGGTCTTGAAACTGAGGAGGAAAAGAAGGAAACGGAAAAGGCAGAGGAGGAAAACAAAGAGCTTTTGGACTTTGTGAAGGAAGCTCTTGACGGAGCCGTTGAAAGCGTAAGGGTGTCCCACAAGCTGAAGAGCCATCCGGTATGCCTTTCCGCCGAGGGCGAAGTTACTCTGGAAATGGAAAAGTATTTCGCGACGATTCCGGGTTCCGAGGGCGAGAAGATAAAGGCAAGAAGGGTGCTTGAAATAAACCCCGCGCATCACGCCTTTGAGGCGCTTAAGGAAGCCTTTGAAAACGATAAGGAAAAGGCAAAGAAGCTTTCGAAGATACTCTATACCGAGGCGCTTATGATAGCGGATATGCCTGTTGAAAACGCTGTGGAATTTGCACAGCTTGTGGCGGAATTGATGTAAAAAAATAA
>CAZIBK010000121.1:0-4797 GCA_964537125.1 uncultured Oscillospiraceae bacterium | reverse complement strand
CCCGATGTTTTATATTTGACATAATGCGTAAATACTGATATAATAAGGAATATAGGTTCAAAGCATAAGGAGGAGAGGTAATGGCTGTAAAGAAAGTGATGCCGGTATTCGGCACACGGCCCGAGGCAATAAAAATGTGCCCGCTTGTAAAGGAACTCAAGAAGAGGTCTTCTGTAGAAACGCTTGTGTGCGTGACGGGACAGCACCGCCAAATGCTTGACGCGGTATTGGACGCGTTCGATGTAAAGCCGGATTACGACCTGTCTATAATGAAGGAGCGTCAGACGCTTTTTGACATTACAACCAATATCTTGAACTCTATAAAGGAGGTTCTTGAAAAGGAAAAACCTGATGTAGTGCTTGTACACGGTGATACATCCACCACGTTTGTAACTGCGCTCGCGTGCTTTTATATGCAGATTCCCGTAGGGCATGTTGAGGCGGGGCTGAGAACATACAATATCTATTCGCCGTACCCCGAGGAATTCAACCGTCAGGCAGTGAGCATAATTTCAAAATACAATTTTGCGCCTACAGTCCTTGCGCGCGACAATCTCCTGCGCGAGGGGAAGAAGGCGGAAACGATTTTTGTGACGGGGAACACAGCCATAGACGCTCTGAAAACTACGGTCAGGGAAAGCTATACTCATCCTGAGCTGGAGTGGGCGGAAGGCAGCCGCCTTATCATGATAACGGCGCACCGCAGGGAAAACCTTGGAGAGCCGATGCATCATATGTTCCGCGCGATAAGGAGAATAATTGAAGAGTATCCCGACATAAAGGCAATATATCCGATACATATGAACCCCTTGGTGCGCCGGGCTGCGGCGGAGGTGTTCGGCGATTCGGACAGGATACATATAATAGAACCGCTTGATGTGCTTGATTTTCACAACTTCATGTCAAGAAGCTATCTCATTCTGACTGACAGCGGAGGCATTCAGGAGGAAGCGCCGTCGTTGGGAAAGCCCGTGCTTGTAATGCGCGATACCACGGAGCGGCCCGAGGGCATTGCCGCCGGAACGCTTAAGCTTGTGGGTACGAACGAAGATACGATATATAACGCTTTTAAGCAGCTTCTTGAAGACGAAAATGAGTATGAGAGGATGAGCAGAGCCTCAAATCCGTACGGAGACGGACTTGCATCGGTGCGCATAGCCGATATTCTCACCGGAGAGGCTAATGCGGAACCGCTTATATAAAAAAATGAAATAAGGAAAGGATGAATGAAAAATGGATGAAAGGAACAAGGAATTTGTGGCAAAAAAGCGATGGGATCAAAGGCAGAGCATAATATTTTTCGGAACCATTATTGTGCTTGCCGCGGCAATAGTGTTTACTCTTTGCGTGTTTGCGCCCGTTGCGATAGTCTTCATCTTCGGCGTTCTGGCTGTGTACTATATGTTTAACGCCTTTAAGGCTGAATATGCGTACACAATATCTCAGAAATTGGTGGTTGAGGTGCTTAAAAAGAGCGGAAAGAGAAAAAAGATAGCGGAGTTTTTCATCTCCGACATGACGCTTTGCGCGCCTTACGGCAGAGCCGAATACACAGAGGAAATCGCCTCCGCCGACAATCTGATAGACGCGGCGACTGATAAGAAGGATCCGAAAACATATTTCGCCGTTTTTGAGAGAGATAACGCAAAGACGGTGCTGCTTTTCTCGCCGTCGGAAATGATGCTCAACGAGCTTGACAAGCATACGTCGCATAAGTCGATAAGATGAAAAGAAATACCGCAAGGGGATTGCTTGCGGTATTTTACTACATGAGTTCAAGGTCCTGCATCGAGCAGTAGCGTCCGTTGGCTACGATTATGTGGTCAACGGTAACTACGCCGATTGACAGAAGTATGGAGCTGAGCTTTTTGGTAAGCGCCTTATCCTCGGAGGACGGATGGAGCGAGCCGCCGGGATGGTTATGGACGAGGACAACATTTGCGGCGTTATTGCGAATGGCACATTCGACTACCTTGCGGGGCGACACTGTTGCGGAGGTAACGGTGCCGTGTTCGACTATTTCAAAATTTATGTAATGCAGCTGAGCGTTCAGGCATATGAGGGCGAAAACCTCGTTTTTTCGGACGCCGATTTTAGATACGGCGAACATACCGATGTCGGTGCTGTTGGACAGGGGAATTCTTCCGTTTACGCGGCTTTGAAGATAATAGTTGGAAAAAGCGGGCATCATATTAAGAAGCGCGGCGGTGTTATCCGTCACATATTCTTTAAGATCCTTGCGGTCTGCTTCAAGCACACCGTGAAAGCTGCCGAAACGGTCGATAAGAATGTGGGCGAGAGCGTTTGTGTCTTTCCGCGGAACGGAAAAATACAAAAGCATTTCAAGAACCTCGTGCGGTTCAAAGCTGTCGATGCCTTCATTATAGAACCTTTCGCGCATTCTCTGACGGTGTCCGTCGTGATGACATTCGCCTTGTTCTTTGTGTTCTTTCAACATGAAAATCCCTCCGAAGAAAATAAACGTCTGATTAAATTATATTTGAAAAGCCTCGATTCGTCAATGATTTGCTTGAAAAAATGCGGGAAGAAGTATATACTTAATGTGGTGAATGGCAATATGCAGAACTACTTGATGATAATAAGCTATGACGGGACGCGGTACAGCGGCTGGCAGAGGCAGGGTAATACCGGCAATTCGATACAGGAAAGGGTTGAGGGCGTGCTGTCAAGGATGTGCGGCAAAAAGGTCGAGGTGAATGCCTCCGGCAGAACGGACGCCGGGGTACACGCTTTGGCTCAAAGCGTCAGCTTTAAATGCGACACAGACAAGGAGCCGCCGGAGATAAAGGAGTATCTTAACGAATATCTCCCGAAGGACATTGCGGTGCAGAGCGTCGAAAAAGCGGAGGAGCGCTTTCATGCGAGGCTTTGCGCGAAAAGCAAGACGTATCTGTACAGGATAAACAATTCGGGGGTTTCAAATGTATTTGAGAGAAAGTATGTATATTTCGTTAAGGAAAAGCTGAATGTAAGGGATATGGAGAAAGCGGCTCAATACCTTTTGGGAGAGCATGATTTCAAGGCCTTTTGTTCACTGAAAAAAACAAAGAAGTCCACAGTGAGAACAATATACGATATAACGGTGTCGGAAAGTAACGGAGAGATAAAAATTTTCATTACGGGCAGCGGATTTTTATACAATATGGTAAGAATAATAGCAGGAACACTCATTGAGGTGGGAAAGGGAGAGCGAAGCGCGGATAGCGTAGAGCAAGCGCTTTTATCGCTTGAAAGGGAAAATGCGGGCTATACGGCGCCGCCCGAAGGACTTACGCTTATAAAAGCGGAATACTGAAAAGGGGGATTGGAAAAAATGGTTTATGCAATAGCGAATATACACGGATGTTACGATAAGTACAAGGAAATATTGAAGGAGATAAATTTTTCAAAGGAGGATACGCTTTTTGTTTTGGGCGATACGGTAGACGGCGGCGACAAGGGGATAGAGATACTTTTTGACATGATGGTTCATGCAAACATATTTCCCATTCTCGGGGAGCATGATCTGATTGCCTACGAGATTCTTTCGGGAGTGGAAAAGGAGACGAGAAAGGACATTGCGGCTCCGCTTTCAAAGGAGCTGTCGGAAAAGTGCCAAAGATGGATGGAGAGCGGCGGAGAAGGCACGCTTTCGGGCTTTGCGAAGCTTGCTGACGATGACAAGGCAGCGGTGCTTGAATATTTAGAGGAGTTTTCCCTTTATGAGGAAGTCGAGGCGGGCGGAAAGCAATTTGTTTTATGCCACAATATGCCGTCGTACTTTGAAGAGGGCGGCGATCTTGACGATTATTCCGCAGAGGATGTGCTTGACGGGGAAATTGATTACAAAAGGGACTATTTCCCGGGGAAAACGCTCATTACGGCGCACAAGACCACTATTGAAATAGACAGAAGCACGAAGGGGAGGATATACAAAAACGGCTCCAATATTGCCATAGACTGCGGCGCGCTGTACGGCGGATATTTGGCGGCATATTGTCTCGACACGGGCGAAGAATTTTATGTTTAAGCTGCGGCGGATGGGAATAAAGATAAATCATCGGTAAAAAATAAGAGTGCAGATGAATATAATAAAATATATTTATGGGGATTTCTTTAAATTAAGGGAGCGTGTATGTGTTGCATTTTCTTATTTTTTCAGGCGGCGCAGTTTTCGGCGCGGTTGTCATGGGTTTACTTGCGGCTACGAAAAAATAAAAAAATTGAATAAAAAACTTGACAAAATATCGAAGCCTTGTTATAATTAACAAGGTCGTTAAGAACGAGTTGAATTGCGGGTGTAGTTCATCGGTAGAATTCCAGCCTTCCAAGCTGGTCAGGTGGGTTCGACTCCCATCACCCGCTCCAGTATGCGTGCCTGTAGCTCAGTTGGATAGAGCAACTGCCTTCTAAGCAGTAGGTCCCGGGTTCGAATCCCCGCAGGCACGCCATTTCTATTTGGTGGGTATAGCTCAGTTGGTTAGAGCGCCAGATTGTGGCTCTGGAGGTCATCGGTTCGACTCCGATTACCCACCCCAAATTTTAGTTGTTGGGTTGCCGGTTTGTTGCTGTGGACGCCTTCCGTAGATGTTTCTATAGTTGCAAAAGATTCGGAGCGCGCTAATCCACGCTCTTTTATTTTGGACCGTAGCCAAGCGGTAAGGCACCGGACTTTGACTCCGGTATTCGTGGGTCCGAATCCCGCCGGTCCAGCCAATACGGGACACTAGCTCAGTCGGAAGAGCACTTGACTTTTAATCAAGTTGTCGCGGGTTCGATTCCCGCGTGTCTCACCAG
>CAZIBK010000120.1:0-4822 GCA_964537125.1 uncultured Oscillospiraceae bacterium | reverse complement strand
AAAACAAGGTCGGCTTTTACGGCCTTGTTTTTGTGTTGCAAAGGTCGGGAGGTTCGTGTATAATAGAAAAGGGGAGATGAGAGCGATGATTGAAGTTATGAGAATAGTAAATACCCACGGAGTGCGCGGAGAGGTCAAGGCAATATATTATGCCGACTCGCCCGAATTTTTTGATGAGGTAAACATACTTTATGACAGTGACGGCGAAGAATACAAAATATCAAACGTACATGAGCACAAGGGAGCGCTTCTTTTAAATATAGACGGCATAAACGATATGACAGAGGCGGAAAGGCTGAAGGGGACAACCCTTTATGCAAGGAGAGAGGATTTTCCCTCCCTTCCGGAGGGGAAATATTACCTGACCGATGTCATCGGTCTGAAAGCGGTATCCGGCGGAAAAGAAATAGGGAAAGTAGTTGACATAATCGAAAAGGCGCAGAGCCTTATAGTCATAAAAAAGACAGACGGTAACGAAGCCCTCGTTCCTCAGTGCGACGCCTTTATAAAAAAGGTGGCTCTTGACGAGGGGAAAATATATATTGACGCGATTGAAGGATTATTGTGATGAAGTTTTCGGTTCTTACGCTTTTCCCCGAAATGTTTGAGGCTGTTATAGACGCAAGCATTACGGGCAGGGCAATAAAAAAGGGAATAATAGAGACCGAGTATATAAATATACGGGATTTTTCCGCCGACAGGCACAGAAGGGTGGACGATTATCCCTACGGCGCGGGCGGCGGAATGGTGATGCAGCCTCAGCCGATTTATGACGCGTACAAATATGCGGCGGGAGAGGGCAAGCCTCATGTGATATATCTCTCCCCGCAGGGAGAGGTATTTAATCAGGAAAAGGCGAAGGAGCTTTCGAGGTACGGGCATATAGTGCTTCTCTGCGGGCATTACGAGGGCGTTGACGAAAGGGTGCTTGAAGAAATAGAAGCTGAGGAAATATCCGTGGGAGACTATGTTTTGACCGGCGGAGAGATAGCCGCAATGATAGTCATAGACGCCACAAGCCGCATGATAGAGGGTGTATTGGACAGCGGGGAGACTATGGAGACGGAAAGCCATTACAACGGACTTTTGGAATATCCGCAATATACGCGCCCGCCTGAGTTTATGGGAAGAAGGGTACCCGAGGTATTGCTTTCGGGGCATCATGCAAATATCGAAAAATGGCGTAGGGAGCAGAGCCTGATAAGAACGAAGCTGAAAAGACCCGATATGATAAAAAAGGCGGAGCTTACCGAGGCTGAAAAAGAAATGCTGAAAAAAGTGAGAAGGAAACGAAAAAAATGTTGAATCTTGTGACAGGCAGAAGCGGAAGCGGAAAAACCGAAGAGCTGATAAGCATGATGCGCGGGAGCAGAGACGCGATATACATAGTTCCCGAGCAGTACAGCTTTGCTGCCGAAAAAAAGATAACCCTTGCTTTCGGAGTGTCGGGAATAGGCAATCCGAGCGTATTGAGCTTCAGAAGGCTCGGGCATTATATGGAGGAGCGCTGCGGAAAAGAGAGCGCAAGCACAATAAACGCGGCGGGCAAGGTCATGGTAATGCAAAGCATTGTCAAAAATGCCGCATCGAGGCTGACTCTTTTCGGCGGAGCGGCAAAGCGCGGCGAAATGGCGGAGGAGGCGGCTGTCATTGCGACCACCTTTAAGCAGTACGGCGTGACAAACGAAAAGCTGAATACGGCGATAGAAAAGACGGACAATCCGCTTTTAAAAAAGAAGCTGTCAGACTGCCTTATCATAAGCGAGGAATATGGGAAATTCCTTGAAAAGGGCTACCGAGATTCGGAGGACGAGCTTGAAATTCTCAGGCGAAACATAGAGCGGAGCGGCATCCTTAAGGACAGGGATATATTTATAGATTCCTTTACGGCGTTTACGCCCCTCGAATATTCTGTAATAGAGACAATGCTCATTTGCTGTAAAAGCGTGACTGTGTCCCTTGCGGTGGCGGACGGGGACGAGTTTGTGACGGCAAAGCGCAGCTATGACCGCCTATTGGAAATGGCGGAGCGCACGGGGGTAAAGGTCGGAAGGGTAATCAAAAAGACGGGGGCGATGTATACCGCGTCTGACGAATTAAAGAGGCTTGAAGCAAGCTTTTTCCCTGACGAAGCCCGCGTGACGGAGGAGAAAACAAGCGACATTCGCCTTTACAGGGCAAAGGATGAGTATGCCGAGGCTTCGGCTGCGGCAAGAGAGGTGGAAAGGCTTTGCCGCGATGAGGGATACCGCTACCGAGACATTGTTATTGTGGCAAGAGACCTTTCGGACTATGAGAAGGATTTGTCAAGAGTCTTCAGGCGGTTTGGAATACCGCTCTTTATAGATAAAAAAACGCCTCTTTCACATGAGGCTGCGGCATTGTTTGCGCTTTCCGCAATAAGAATTATTTCCCGCGGATGGAGAAGCGACAGCATATTCGGATTTATGAAAACAGTATTTGCGCCCGTCACAATGGAGGAGGCGGACGAGCTGGAGAACTACTGTCTTGCGTCGGGAGTGCGTCCGAAGGATTGGCGCAGCAAAGAAAGGTGGACAATGAAGCCCTCGCTGAAGGAGGACGAAGAGCTGCCCGAAGGGTATATTGATAGAATTAACTCCCTTCGTGAAAAGCTGACGGTACCGCTTCAAAGGCTTGAAGAAAAGATAAAGGGGCGCCGAAGCGGACACGATATGGCGGCGGCGTTTTACGAATTTTTAGAGGAGTGCCGTCTTGAAGAAAAAATAGCCGAGCTCTCCGGCAGACTGAGCGAAAAGGGCGAGGCGGCGACGGCAATGCGTATGAAGCAGGTTTATGATTTGCTTATAGGTGTGCTTGAAAGCTTCGAGAGCGCCTTTTCGGAGGAAATGCTGAACCCCGGTGAGTTCTGCGATATTCTTTCCTCCGGGCTTGAAAGCGTGGAAATAGGCGTTATCCCTGCTACAACCGACTGCGTATGCGCCGGAAGCATCGACCGCGCACGGGGACACGGAGCAAGAGCGGTGATTATAATAGGCGCAAATGAGGGAAAGTTTCCCGCGGCGCCCGCCGACACGGGCATATTTTCCGACCTTGACAGGAACGAGCTTAAAGAGTACGGGATAGAGCTTCCGCCCAATACATTGGGAAAGGCATACATGGAGCAAAGCCTTGTCTACGGGGCGCTGTCGTGTGCTAAGGACAAGCTTTATGTGAGCTGCGCCGCATCGCAGGGGAAGGAAAGCTATGGAATAATGAGGCGCATTAAGGCATATTTCCCCAACTGCACGGTTATTGACGAGGCGGCGGCTCTTTCGCCGACAGACGAGATAGGGAGCGCACGCAGTACATACGAGACCTTTGTTACCAAATATGCCGAGATGAAAAACGGCGCTGAGATAGGCGACGAATGGCGCACGGCTCTTGAGTATTACAAGGGGGATTCCGCATGGCAGGGAAGGATGGCTGAGCTTGAAAAGCATACGGGGTTTGAAAACCGCACCGAGCTGATACGGGCGGAGCTTCTCGCCTCGCGCTATACGGGTGAGATTGCAACAAGCGTATCGAGGCTTGAAGAATATGTCCGCTGCCCGTTCTCATATTTTGCGGAGGTGACATTGTCGCTGAGAGAAAGAAATCAGCTTGAAATGACCGCGGCAGACAGCGGAAGCTTCCTGCACGAGTTCGTGGATATGTTCGGTAAATCCCTTCGCGAGGACGGGCGCACATGGCGCGATATAGACGATGAGTATATATCAAAAAAGACCGAGGAAATAACTCTTGAGCTTATTTCGGGGATAAACCGCCATCTTCTTGAAACCTCGCCGAGGACAAGGCATCTTTTCGTAAACCTTAAGCGAATAGCGGAAAAAAGCGTCAGGGCGCTGTCCGAGCATATGAAGAGGGGCAGCTTTGAGCCGTTGGGATATGAAATAGTCTTTGACGAAAACGGCAGGTTCAAGCCTCTTAAAATAGAGCTGCCCAACGGGCAGAAGGCGCTTCTGCGCGGACGGGTGGACAGGGCGGACGTCCTTGAAACAAGCCGCGGAAGCTTTGTGAGAATAATAGACTACAAGAGCGGAAGCAAGACCTTTTCACTGCCCGATATCTACTACGGGCTTGATTTACAGCTTGCGGTGTATCTGACGGCTCTCTGCGAAAACGGAGGCTACAGACCCGCAGGAATGCTGTATTTCAGGATAGACGACCCAATAATAGACGGAAGCCCGGCTACCACGAAGGAAGAGGCGTATAAGACGGCGGTAAAGTCAATGAAGATGGACGGACTTGTACTGGAGGATGATGAAATACTTGCGGCTATGGACAGAAACTTTGCCTCGAGCGACGACGTCATAAGCGCCAAAAGAAAGAACGACGGAAGCTTTTACGCCAATTCCTCCGTAGCGAAGGAGAGCGACTTCAAGGCGTTGTCAAAGCACGTCAAAAAGGCGGTAAGGGAGCTTTGCGGTGAAATTCTCTCGGGAAAAAATTCGGTCACTCCCGTTAAGGAGGCGTGCAAATATTGCAAAATGAGGGAGGTGTGCGCGTTTGATACATCCCTTAAGGGCTGTTCGTATAAAAATCTGCCGAAGCTGAACGACAAGGACGCGCTGCTGAAAATTACAGAAGAACAAAAGGCGGAAGAATAAAGCAGGCTGCGGCAAAACGGTTTCAAATTCGTTTTGCCGCAGCCTTTTTAATGGGGCTGCTGTTTTGCCGCAGCTCCTTTATATTTTCCTAAAAATCCATGGCTGAATTTATTCCGTAATTATTACGGTTTTTGTGTCGTTTGCCCATTCCACGTTATAGCCAAGCTCCTCGGCGACAAAGCGCACCGGAATCA
>CAZIBK010000119.1:0-4834 GCA_964537125.1 uncultured Oscillospiraceae bacterium | reverse complement strand
GATCGGGACAGGTCCCCGATGCTAATAATTTTTATAAATTGAGAGGAAGATGCAAAATGAGAATGAAAAAAATCATGGCGCTTCTGCTCGCTGCTTTAATGGTATTTGCTTTGGCAGCGTGCGGAACGGAAACCAATCCGGTTGATGCAACGGAAGAAGCTACACAGGCAGCGGCTACATATACTGTAGGTATATGCCAGCTTGTACAGCATGACGCGCTTGACGCGGCAACACAGGGCTTTAAGGACGCTCTTACAGAGCAGCTCGGAGATTCTGTCGTATTTGACGAGCAGAATGCTTCCGGCGATTCCAATGCCTGCGCAACAATTGTAAACGGTTTTGTTTCCAAGAACGTTGACCTTATCCTGGCTAACGCTACCGCAGCTCTTCAGGCTGCCGCTTCGGCTACCGATACTATTCCCATTCTCGGTACATCCATTACAGAGTACGGCGTTGCTCTTGACCTTGATGATTTCGACGGTGTTGTAGGCGGAAATATTTCCGGTACTTCCGACCTTGCTCCCCTTGATCAGCAGGCTGAAATGCTTTTGGAGCTTTTCCCCGAGGCACAGAAGGTCGGTCTTCTTTACTGCTCCGCAGAGCCCAATTCCCTTTATCAGGTAAAGGTTGTTGGCGAATATCTTGAAGGCAAAGGCATTACGGTTACCGAATATCCTTTCTCCGACTCCAATGATATTGCAGCGGTTACAACCTCCGCGTGTGCCGCAAGCGATGTTATCTACATTCCTACAGATAACACGGCTGCGTCTTCCACAGGCATTATCGACGGTATCTGCCGTCCTGCGGGCGTTCCCGTAATAACGGGCGAAGAGGGCATATGCTCCGGCTGCGGTGTTGCAACGCTTTCAATCAGCTACTATCAGATAGGCTATAAGACAGGTCTTATGGCAGCCGACATTCTTGCAAACGGCGCCGATATCTCCACAATGGCTATTCAGTACGACGATGAATATCAGAAGAAGTACAACAAAGCCATTGCCGATGAGCTCGGTGTAGCTATACCCGACGATTACGTGGCAATTGAGTAATCGAATAATTTAGACAGCAAACCGTTGGAACAATTGTTTGTTCCAACGGATTTTGCGATTTAGGAGAATTTAAAATGACGACATTTTTAAGTATATTGAACAGCATGCCGGGAGCGGTGGCTCAGGGACTTATATGGGGAATAATGGCAATCGGCGTTTATATTACATATATAATTCTCGATGTTGCCGACCTTACGGTTGACGGCTCCATATGCACCGGAGGCTCCGTTTGCGTTATGATGCTGCTCTCGGGACACAATTTGGTGACGGCTATGGTCGCGGCTGTAATTGCCGGAATGCTTACGGGATTTGTGACGGGCTTTCTTCATACGTTTATGGGAATACCGGCTATATTGGCGGGTATATTGACGCAGCTTTCTCTTTATTCGATAAATTTAAAGATATTGGGCAAAGCAAATCAGGCGCTTAATTATGATAAATACAAGGACGCTATTATTGTTTCCCTCAGAAATATAAAGACGATGCCGATTTACAAAAACACGATATTTATAATCATACTGTTTACGGCGGCGCTTATCGGTGTGCTGTACTGGTATTTCGGGACGGAGAGCGGCTGCTCCATGCGCGCTACGGGCTGCAACAGAAATATGAGCCGCGCGCAGGGTATCAATACGAACTTTAACACTGTTCTCGGGCTTATGATTTCAAACGGTATCGTTGCGCTTTCGGGGGCGCTGCTTTCACAGTATCAGGGCTTTGCCGACGTTCAGATGGGACGCGGCGCGATAGTTATAGGTCTTGCGGCGGTTATTATCGGCAAAGCTGTTTTCGGAAGGATATTCCATAATTTTGCGCTCAGTCTTCTTTCGGTGTCCTTCGGAGGTATAATTTATTATATTGTTTACCAAACTGTATATACGCTCGGTTTGGATCCGGATCTATTGAAGCTTCTTTCCGCAATAGTTGTTGCAATCTTCCTTGCGGTTCCGTATTGGAAGAAGAAGTACTTCACAAAGGCTAAAAAAGGAGGCGCTTTGAATGCTTGAAATAAAGAGCGCTTATAAAGCGTTTAATCCCGGAACGGTAAACGAAAAGGTTGCGCTTGACAATCTTGATTTGAAATTGGAAAACGGCGATTTTGTAACAGTCATAGGCGGAAACGGCGCGGGCAAGAGCACCATGCTCAATGCCATTGCGGGCGTGTGGAAGCTTGACGGCGGAACAATCATGATAGACGACGCCGATGTGACGAATATGCCCGAGCATAAAAGGGCAAAGTTCCTCGGCAGAGTGTTTCAGGATCCGATGATGGGAACGGCTGCCGACATGGGCATAGATGAAAATCTTGCTCTTGCTTTAAGAAGAGGGCAAAGAAGAGGTCTCGGATGGGGAATAACAGGCAAGGAAAAAGCATATTTTAAAGAAATCCTTTCCTCTCTCGAGCTTGGACTTGAGGACAGACTGACCTCAAAGGTAGGTCTTCTCTCGGGAGGACAGCGTCAGGCGGTAACGCTTTTGATGGCGACTATGAAAAAGCCGAAGCTTCTGCTCCTTGACGAGCATACGGCTGCTCTTGACCCAAAAACCGCAAAGAAGGTTCTGGAGCTTACGGAAAAAATAGTCGGAGAGGATAATCTTACGACTATAATGATAACACACAATATGTCCGACGCCGTTCGTTACGGCAATCGGCTTGTTATGATGAATGAAGGCAAAATCGTGTATGATGTAAAGGGCAAGGAAAAGGCAGCTCTTAAGACCGGCGACCTTCTTGAAAAGTTCTCTATCGCCGCAGGACACGAGCTTGACAACGACAGAATGCTTTTATCTTAATAAGCTGAGAAAAGAAGCCGAAAGCGAGTATCCGCGGCAAATCGGCGCTTTCAACGACGCCCTTGCAGTTTAAAGCTGCAAGGGACTTTTCTTCGCAAATGCGAAGGCTGTGTGCCGGCATCGCAATGGCGCTTTGGCTGACAGACCGCTTAATTAACCGCGGCAATATCAGGTGCGCCGAAGAAAAGAAAAACAGAATAAATCTCCCTTTCGCGAATATAAATAATATACACGGAAAGGAGATATTTTTATGGACGAGAGAGTACATAACATTATAATAGAGGAGCGGCAGAAAATATCGGTAAGCGCGGTGAGCGAGGTGGAGACTTTTGACGAATCCGAAATCGTCATGAAGGTGAAAGGGGCAACCCTTTCAATAAAGGGTACGGATCTTCATGTGGAGGAGCTGTCGATAGAAGCGGGAGAGGCGGTTATAAATGGCAATACCATAGACAGCGTGACATACAGCAAAATAGACCGCGAGCGCAGCCGCGACGGATTTTTCGGGAGGCTGCTGAAATGATATGACTGTTTCGGATGCGGGGCAGGCAAGGGTATTTCTGATAAACGTATTATTCGGAATGGCTTGTGTGCTTATTTTTGATTTTTTCAGAGCGCTTCGCAGGCGGCATAAAGAAAGCGCGGTATATGCGAATGTGCTTGACGCAATTTATTTTACCGCGGCGTTTCTTTTGGTGCTTTTCGCATCGCTCAGGTTCAATTTCGGAGCGGTGCGGTATTATCAGCTGCTGGGGCTTATGATAGGCGCGTTTTTACATATTCTTTTGTTCAGCCGCTTTGAGGTGAGGATATTTGGGCATATTATAGCGGCGGCTCAAGCCGGCGCAAGGCTCGTTTTACATATAGCGCTTTGTCCGTTTATTTTTATTATGAAGCTTATAATACCGCCGCTTCTTGCGTTTGAAAGAAACAGTATGAGATTTTTTGGCAAAATTGCCAAAAAGAGGGGCGCAATAAAGGAAAAAAAGCGGCAGAACAAGAAAATTTTAAAAAAACGCATAAAAATGCTGTAAAAAGGTCTTTACAAAACGAAAAATTTGATATATATTGTATATGTTAAGCAAAAGGTGGGGGAATCGTATTGAAAAATGCTTCAAATCCTGTTCTTAAGAGAACTGTCACTCTGATATTTTGGATTGCGGTAATCTCTTTTGCATTGGTGCGCGTAATATCACAGCAAATAAAAATAAACGATTATAAAGCGCAGATTGCAAATCTCGATGAGTCATTGACAACGCTCGGCGAGCGCAAAGCAGAGCTTGATACACAGTCGGATCTGTATTCCTCGGATGAGTATATCGAAGAAATTGCGAGAACCCGTTTGGGCTATGTCCGCTCCGATGAGATTGTCTTCAAAAGAGCAGAGGACTGATTAAGCTTGTTTGTTTACACGATGAAGGGAGAAAATTCTGAAATGGCTTTGGAAATTGGTGCAATTGTTGAGGGTAAAGTTTCAGGCATAACCGGTTTTGGCGCTTTTATTGATTTGCCCGGCGGGAAAACGGGTCTTGTACATATTTCGGAGGTGGCTCGCAATTATGTCAAGGACATAAAGGATCATCTCAGTGTGGGACAGGTCGTAAAGGTAAAGGTACTTACAATGGAACCGAACGGAAAAATCAGTCTTTCCATTAAGAAGGCTATTGAGCCCAGAGCAAAGGCGCCTGCATTTTCGGGAGTTCCCGCTGAAATAGACTTTTCGCGTCATTCGGATGAATCTCTTTCGTTTGAGGATAAAATGGCAAAGTTTAAGGCTACAAGTGACGAGAGGATGCAGGATATAAAGCGAAACACCGACTCAAAGCGCGGCAGCTACAGAAAAGGAAGCAATTAAAAAAACAAAATTTTTTGTTTTTTAATATTGACAAGAGAACGGCTGAATGCTATAATAACTCTTGTCGCTGAGAAAAGCGAAAATATGCGAGAGTGGCGGAATCGGCAGACGCGCACGTTTAAGGTGCGTGTGGTTA